>JANOXS010000058.1:0-16971 GCA_031418535.1 Hyphomicrobiales bacterium
AGTGAGCCTGATACGAGGTAAAGCAGTGCTGCTAAGTTGGCGCTCATCTTATTTTTCTTTCTTTTTATACATGGCCAACATGCGGCTGGTGACGAGGAAGCCCCCGAAGATATTTACCGATGCAAATATCAAAGCGAAGAACCCGAAGATCATTGCTGTGGTCGATCCTGAAGCAATGCCACCCGCCCCCACTGCAAGCAATGCTCCCACCACGATCACAGATGAAATCGCATTGGTCACGGACATGAGTGGTGTGTGCAAGGCTGGCGTCACATTCCACACCACAAAATAGCCCACGAAAACCGCCAACACAAAAATGGCAAAGAGCGAGAAGAATAAATCCACATGTTCCATTATTTCGCTCCCGCAAACATCTTGTGAACCAATGCGCCACCCTTGGCGATCATGGTTCCAGAAATGCATTCATCTGTTTCATCAATCTTGAGTGATCCTTCTTTGCTAATCATCAGATCAACAAAGTTCTGCAAATTCTTGGCAAACAGCGGTGTGGCATTTCCAGCCAAACGGCCTGCAAGATTTAAAGTGCCAACAATAGAAACACCTTTATGAATCACAATTTGATCTGGCTTCGAAAGTGGGCAATTGCCGCCGCGCTCCACAGCAAGATCAACAATGACTGAGCCCGGCTTCATACTCTCAACCATTTCGCGAGTGATCAGCACTGGAGCAGGACGACCCGGAATAAGCGCAGTCGTGATCACAATATCTTGGTTCTTCACATGGTCAGCCACCAGCTTGGCTTGCTTGGCTTTGTCTTCAGCCGATAACTCCTTAGCATAACCGCCAGATGTCGCTGCGTCAGCCACATCAGCAAACACAAATTTAGCACCGAGTGACTTCACTTGCTCTTCAGTGGCTTTGCGAACGTCGGTTGCAGAAACAATGGCGCCCAACCGCCGCGCCGTGGCAATGGCTTGAAGACCAGCTACACCCACACCCATGATAAAAACTTTCGCAGGCGGCACAGTGCCAGCTGCCGTCATCATCATTGGAAACGCGCGTCCATAATGTGCAGCCGCATCAATCACCGCTTTATAACCAGCAAGATTTGACTGTGAGGAAAGAATATCCATGGCTTGCGCGCGGCTGATGCGCGGCATCAATTCCATGGCAAATGCGGTCACACCTGTTTTGGCAAAAGCCTCTAACGCTTTGCGGTCGCCATAAGGCTCGAGCCCGCCCACCAGCACAGCGCCTTTTTTCATGGCTTTGAGAACTGCCCCATCGGGGCGGCGGATGCTCAAAACGATATCAGCATCTTTAACAGCAGCGGTACCTTTGACAATCTCAGCACCAGCGGCAGCAAACTCGGCATCCGAGATATTAGCCCCTGCGCCAGCACCAGCTTGAACAGAAACCTTGAGGCCTTTTTTAATATAGGCCTTCACACTATCAGGTGAGGCCGCAACGCGGTTTTCCCCACTTTGTGTTTCAGAGGGAACCGCGATTTTCATTTAAGACTTAATCCTATCAAGACAGTTGCGCGTTGGCAGCAACGAATAAGCCAAACAAAACCAGAGGCACCAAAGCCACCGCCCATTTGCCGCCCATGCGCAAAGCAACCAGTGACGTGATGATGCCGACCAGAATTCCACCAAAGCCAAAAATCACATTTGTCGGATTTGCTACAAAACGAAACGTGACCAGAGCGACCACAATATAAAGACAGATAATTGAGCCCGCGACCGAGAAATCCAAAAAGCCTTTATACGTCGAGGTATGGGCATCCATGCCATCGGCAGCGTGATGCGGGTTATGAGTATGATCAGCCATAATGTGTCCTAAAATTGCTTATGTCAGTCTTTGTAGCTAATCATTCAGCCAGCTGCAATGCGTTTTGAGTGTCGCGGGGAAACTTTAGGAATTTTAAGATGAAGCTGAATAATAAAGTGGCAATTGTAACGGGTGCAGCTGGCGGAATTGGCAAAGCTATTGCCAAACGCTTTATCGCTGAGGGTGCCATTGTCGCCATTGCCGATTTAAAATCCGAAGCCGCGCAAGTCACCGCCGCCGAATTGGGGGCGAAAGCCTTTGCGGTTAGCATGGATGTGACTGACGAAAACTCCGTCAATCATGGTATTGCTGCCGTTGTAAATCGCTGCGGTCAAATCGATATTTTAGTTTCAAATGCTGGAGTGCAAATCGTCCACAAAGCCGAGGATTTTCCCTTTGCAGACTGGAAGAAAATGATGGCAATCCATTTGGATGGCGCCTTTCTCACCACCAAAGCAGTCCTGCCCCACATGTACAAGCAAGGTGCGGGCTCAATCATCCTCATGGGATCAGTGCATTCCAAAGAAGCCTCCCCTTTGAAGTCGGCCTATGTGACCGCTAAGCACGGCCTTTTAGGCCTCAATAAAGTTCTGGCCAAAGAAGGCGGCAAGCATGGCGTGCGTTCTAATGCAATATGCCCCGGCTTTGTAATGACCCCACTGGTCGAGAAGCAAATTCCAGAACAAGCCGCAAGACTTGGAATTTCTGAAGATGAAGTCGTCAAAAAAATCATGCTCGGCGGAACGGTTGATGGCGAGTTCACGACGCTAGAAGATGTGGCTGAAGTAGCCTTGTTGTTCGCAAGCTTCCCCACCAATGCGCTGACGGGTCAATCATTGGTCGTGAGCCATGGCTGGTTTATGGAGTAGCCAGCCTTATAGCGTCTCCAATTCATCAATCAATCCAGAAATAACGCTGAGGCCCTTCTGCCAGAACTGTGGGTCAGTTGCATCCAAGCCAAAAGGTTTCAGCAATTCTGAATGGTGCTTTGTTCCACCAGCTTTAAGCATGTCGAAATATTTTTCTCGGAAGCCCGCTTCGCTTTCACGGTAGCGCGCATAAAGTGAGTTCACCAAACAATCGCCAAATGCATAGGCATAAACATAAAACGGTGAATGGATGAAATGCGGAATATAGGTCCAGAACGTTTCATAGCCGGGTCCAAATTCAATAGAGTCGCCAAGGCTTTCATGTTGAACTTCCATCCACATGGCGTTGATCTGATCGGGCGTTAACTCGCCGTCTCGGCGGGCAGCGTGAACCTTTCGTTCAAATGTATAAAACGCAACTTGGCGCACCACAGTGTTGATCATGTCTTCAGCTTTAGAGGCCAGCAGAATTTTGCGCGCCGCCTTGTCTTTGGTTTCGCGCAGCAATGATTGGAAGGTCAGCATTTCGCCAAACACCGAAGCTGTCTCAGCCAATGTCAAAGGCGTCGAAGCCATAAGAGCACCCTGCTTTGCGGCAAGCACTTGGTGCACGCCATGCCCAAGTTCATGCGCCAGCGTCATCACATCGCGGGTCTTGCCTAAATAATTGAGTAACACATAAGGGTGTGCCGAAGGAACAGTCGGGTGCGCAAATGCACCAGGCGATTTGCCAACACGTGATGGTGCATCAATCCAATTCTTATCAAAAAAATCTTTAGCAATGCTGGCCATTTCCGGCGAGAACGCACCATAAGCTTTCAGCACCAAATCCCGCGCGTCATTCCACGGCACCTCGCGCGTGTCCTCCGCAGGCAGCGGCGCGTTGCGGTCCCAATGCATCAACTTATCTTTACCAAGCCATTTGGCTTTCATTTTATAATAGCGATGTGAAAGTTTTGGATAAGCATCACGCACAGCGGCCACCAAAGCATCAACCACAGCAGGTTCAACCCGGTTCGATAAATGACGTGCCTCGGCAATATCTTTAAAGCCGCGCCAACGATCGGAAATTTCTTTGTCTTTGGCAAGCGTATTGGTGATCAATGTAAAGAGTTTCACATTCTCACCAAAAGTTTTAGCCAATGCCAGCGATCCCGCTTTGCGGATGGCTTCGTCATGGCTTTGCATCAAATTAAGCGTAGGCTCGAGAGTTAACTCCTCACCATTCACATGAAACCGCAGTGCCGCCATGGTCTCATCGAACAATCTGTTAAACGCACCAAAACCAGTTTGTGATTTTTCCAAAAACAATTGTTCAAGTTTGTCATCGAGCTGGTACGGCTTTTCTATGCGCAGGTTCAAAATCCACGGGCGGTAATGCGCCAAAGCTGGAACTGCCATTGCGGTTTCTAGACGGGCATCATCAAGCAAATTCATTTCGAGTTCAAAAAACAACAGACCGCTCGAAATATCAGTGATCTTAGAAGTCACATCGCCATAAAACTTAGACCGCTCAGAATCAGTTGTGTCTCCCACATAATAAAGTTGAGCATAAGAACCGACGCGCCCAATGAGATCTGACAGAATTTCATAATCTGCGATGGCTTTGGCCAGTGCTGCTCCATCGAGTCCACTTAATTTACCTTTATAGGAAGTCGAAAAAGCCGATGACAGCTCAGCAGCAGCGAGAATGTCACGTTTAAAATCAGCAGAATCAGGTGCTGCATAAAGGTCTGAAAGGTTCCATTCGGGAAGATTTTCAAGTTTTGCGGTGGCAGCCATATTTAATTCCTTTGAGCGTTTAGAGCAGCATATGGCCCAGTACTCTTGATAAAACAACCAAAACAGCAGGTTTCAAACCATGTGAGAAAACCTCATGTGTTCCTAAATAAACTATCTTGTTAATCAGGTTTTTACCACTTTGAGTCCAATCTCGATTTAACAAGTGGCCAAACAGGCCCGAGAACTTCTTGGTGAGTGACCTACCGCATGACCTCTCGCGTACTAATCGTTGAAGATGAACCAGCCCAGCGCCGTATTCTGGAAGAGATGGTCAAACGTTTTGGATTTGAAGCTGTAACAGCTGAAAATGGCCTGAAGGGCCTCGAAGCCTTACGCGCACCATCAGGTGCCGCCATCGAACTCGCGATCCTTGATTTGATGATGCCCGGCATGGACGGCTTAGAGTTTCTTGAAAAGCTTCAAGCCATTCGCGGTGATCTCAAGGTTATTGTGCAAACATCGCAAGGCTCGATTGAAACTGTTATCAAAGCCATGCGCGCTGGAGCGGACGATTTTGTCGTAAAGCCTGTGTCGCCCGAGCGGCTTCGTGTTTCAATTCAAAACCTCCTGAAAGTCAGCGCCTTGACTGAGGAAGTAAAGCGCCTCAACAAAAAAGTGTCTGGCTCGCTGCGGTTTGCTGATTTAGTCGCAAGTTCGCCTGCTATGGCTAATGTTACCAGGCTCGGCCGCCGTGGCGCACAATCAAACATTCCGATTCTGATTGAAGGTGAATCAGGTGTCGGCAAAGAAATGATTGCGCGCGCCATTCAAGGCGAGAGTGATCGCGCAGGCCATCCTTTCGTCACAGTCAATTGCGGTGCTATTCCTGAAAATCTGGTGGAATCGATTTTGTTCGGCCATGAAAAAGGGTCTTTCACCGGAGCCACAGCCAAACATCTTGGCAAATTTCAAGAGGCTGATGGCGGCACATTGTTTTTAGACGAAGTGGCTGATCTGCCTCTTGATATGCAGGTAAAATTGCTCCGCGCCATTCAAGAAGGGGAGATTGATCCGGTGGGCAGCCGCAAATCTGTGAAGGTCAATATCAGATTACTGTCCGCCACCAATCGCAATATGATTGAAATGGTCAAAGCCGGAAAATTCCGCGAAGACCTTTATTATCGCCTCAACGTGTTCCCGATTATGGTGCCGCCTCTGCGCGACCGCAAAGAAGATATTCCGGCACTGGTTAATCACTTTATTACAAAGCTTGCCGCCGAAGAAGGCCGCAAAGTTCACGGCATCAGCAAACACGCATTGGACATGCTGCAACTTTATGCTTGGCCAGGCAATGTTCGCCAAATTGAAAACACTGTGTTTCGCGCGCTCGTACTGTGTGAAACTGATACCCTCGACATTCAAGACTTCCCGCAAATTGCGGCACTGGTTGACGGTTTCGAAGTTAAAATTCCAGCTGCACCAATCCCAGCACCTCACACCTTGCGCAGGCCAGACGGCAACAATCAGGTTCAAAATAAAGTCACAAACGGCCAAGTGAGCGATGGCAACGCTATTGGAGTTTCAATTGTCACAGAAGGTGGCCATATCAGAACTTTGGAAGAAGTTGAAGCTGATATGATTAAGCTGGCAATGCACAGGTATCGCGGGCAAATGTCTGAAGTTGCACGTAAACTTGGGATTGGGCGCTCAACACTTTATCGCAAAATGCGTGATCTGGGCTTAGAAGAGGCAGTTGGGTAACACTACAAATAAATTCGGTGATACCGCCTCCTAGACCATTGAATTGCCACATACACAAGCTTAGTTTGCAATTTCAAAATCTGGGGACAAAATAATGTTGCGTTTCATGCCGAAAATAGTTGCTGGTTTTGCAGCACTTTCTGTGTTTGTCGGCAGTGCCGATGCCGAAACCTTTAAAGTTTACCGTAAGCGCCCCGGCTTTTTTGAAAGCCTTTTTGGTTCAAGAAATCCTCCCCCACGCTATGATGGATTTACCAATGATGGCGAAAATTTTATTTTTAAAAAAACAAGACGCAAAGCCAAACGCCCAGCATATGATGTGTTTGGTAATCTCATTAATTACAAAGACAAGCAAAATGCCAATCAAGGCGACAATATAGAGATTATTTACGGGACTGAACCTCGTAGAAACACTAAACCGAAGGTCATAAATGCTCTAAATACCGAATACGCTGAGCCTGAACCACTGCCCGGCCTTGGCATGGGCGATCTGCCTTACCAGCCGCAAGTGGTTGCCATTGTTTTTGACCCTAAATTTGCAACGCGCCAAACCGATACGCCAGAGCAGGAAGCGATAAGACTGACACTTGCTGATAAGACCACAAAAATTCGGGCAGTAGCGTCTGAACGCAAAGCAATTCTTGCTTATTATGGCGCCACTGATTTTCAACCGCTTTGGACTAAAGACGGGCACGTTACCGATCGCGCGATGGCCGTTCTGAAAGTTTTGGCCAATGCTGAAGCTGAAGGTTTAGTGGCGAGCAATTATGTTCCAGTTGGCCTTTCTGGCTTTGACAACGTTGCGGAAGATTTAGCAGGCGACAACTTAAAGCTAGCCGCATTTGATGTCGCATTGTCAGCGAAAATTCTCAAATATGCGCGCGATCTTTCGGGCGGGCAATTTGCGCCAGCACAACTTTCACTTTATAACGACATTAAGCCTACGCCCGTGGATGCCGATGGAGCTTTACGGGTTTTAGCACATTCACCATTTGTCGAAAATTATCTCACCAGCCTCGCTCCACAGCAACCGCAATATGCAATTTTCAAAGCGGCACTTGCTAATCTGAAAGATGGCGGCGAAGTTCTCGATCAAGTGGCCGAAGGGCCGCGCGTTAAAGTAGGCTCTACTGATCCACGCATTCCGTCCATCAGAGCCAAATTACAAACACTCGGTTTCCTCACAGCGGATGAAGCCGTGAATGCCAATGAAGAAATGCTCGATAAACCAGTGGCAGCCGCTTTAAAAAAATTCCAACTTGCGAATAAAGTGAAACAAACTGGCAATCTTGATGAAGCAACAGTTGTTGCATTCAACACCGACCACACCGACGACCAGCGGCAACGTTTGATTTACAATATGGAACGCTTACGCTGGTTGCCAAAATCGATGGGCAGCCGCTATGTTTTTGTAAACCAGCCCGCTTTTGAAGTGAATGTCATTGAAGGTGGAAAATCAGTTTGGAACAGCCGCGTGATTGTCGGTCGCCCCCTCACTCAAACCTATTCTTTTTATGATCAAATTGAGACCGTGGTGTTCAAGCCATCGTGGGGTGTGCCCGCTTCAATTATCGTCAACGAATACGGACCAAAGAGCCGCAAAGACCCAAGCTACCTTGATCGCAATGGCTTTAAAGTAATCGATGCTGAGGGCAACGTCGTTTCGTCTAAATCAATCAATTGGTACACGATGGGTCAAACGCCAAGCTTTGGCGTGCAACAGCCCCCAGGCGATGACAATGCCCTGGGAGAACTGAAATTCTTGTTCCCCAACGCCAATTCAATTTACATGCACGACACCCCAAATCGTAATTTATTCAAAGAATCGATGCGGGCCTTCAGCCATGGCTGTGTGCGCGTACAAAACCCACGCGAATTTGCTTCGGTGCTTTTGCGCTGGGACGAAGCTAAAATTGCTGCCAATATTGAAGAGTCCGACAGTCATTCAGTAGGATTGGAACAAAAAGTTCCAGTTTATTTGACCTACTTCACAGCTTGGCCAGATGCAGACGGTAAGATCATGTATTATAACGATATATATGGCAGAGATGTCGCAATGGCCAAAGCATTGGCGTATAATCCAAATGCCAGAACTAAGCCTGCAAGCGACAAAATTGTCGAGTCAGGTGACGTTATCGGCGGTTTAAATCAAAATTGAATCTTTTAAGCTCTCATTAAGCACATTCGGGCACAATGAATTAAGAAAGTGGTTTGCCTCATAGGCGCCGCAATCTTGTTCGATGTCCGTTTTCAGGATAGGGTACTAAGACTTGCCCACGCTGCGACGGAAAACTGTTTGAGGAGTCGGGTTTCCGCCCGGAGTGTGTGTGAGTATGGGGATGAGTTTATTGGACGCTGGACAACGCCAAAAAATATCTGCTCGATTTAAGAAGGCCATGGTTGCTACAACCATTGTGGCAAGTCTTGCACTTGCCGATATGGGCCTTATGGGATCGCCCTTGGTGGCAGGCGGTGAAAACCGCACCATTCAGCTTTATCATATCCATACCGGTGAAAACATATCGGTTACGTACATGAAGAACGGCCGCTATGTGCCGTCGGCCATGAAGCAAATCAATTATCTGTTGCGCGACTGGCGCAAAAATCAAACCGTAAAAATAGATCCGCGCAGCATCGACCTGGTTTGGGAACTGCACGAAGATTTAGGGTCACATCGCCCTATTCATATTGTTTGCGGTTATCGTTCACCCAAAACCAATGCTTTCTTGAAGCGGGTTGGCCGCAATGTCGCTAAAAATAGTCAACATATGGTTGGCAAAGCTATCGACTTTTATTTCCCCGATGTGCCGACCATTAAGATCCGCAACAGCGCTCTTGTGCGCAAAGTTGGCGGCGTTGGCTATTACCGGTCCGCAGGCGGCCCTACAGGCTTCCTTCACGTCGATTCAGGCCATGTGCGCCATTGGGGCCCGGGCATCAGCAATTCCCAGATGGCCCAAATTTTCCGTGACGGTTCAAAAACCGTTGGTCGCCGGATGCGTTTGAACAGTGGCAATGGTGGTTCAGTTGCCCCTGACGACACCAACACGGGTGGCGGATTGTTGGCGACACTGTTTGGCAGCAAAAAGAAAAATTCGGCCTCTGCCGCAGCAGATGTTCAAGACGTGGCTGTTGCAGAAATTTTGCCGCCAGCTGAAACCGATTATACCGGCAATGAAGACGACATGGCTGATTTGAGCGCCGATGCTGCTCAAGCTCCAGTTACAAAAAAGGCTGCTCCAAAGCCATCTCCCGTTGTCGCGGAAATGATCCCGGACCCAGCAGTGCCTGCCGATCAAACCAGCAAGCTTAACGCTATGGTTGCTGACGCTGCAGTTGCGCCAAAATTAAAGGCTGTTGCAGAAGTTATTCCGCCTGAGCCACAATTGGCAGACAATGGCGCCAACGAACCTCAAGTCCGCCATGGTTATCCAGTCCCGCGCCCCCGTTTGCGCCCGCCTGAAATATTGTTGATGGCAGCGGCTAACATTAAGGCTGATCCTAAATTCATCCGCATTTCTGCAGCCAGTGGTGGTCCTCCAGACCTTGCGGGCGGCAAACCTTCTCAGGTCGCAGATAGTTTGGGCACGGTGATGGAGGCTGTTTCATTGGCTGAAGAACCAGCCATTGAAGAGCCAGCAACAAACAAAAAGACCAAGAAAAATTTTGCTGCTGAATTGCGCAGTGGAACCAGCGATGATGCCCCCGTGATTAAGCCGCTTCTAGCATCAGCAGGTGGCAGCGATATTAATTGGTGGCCCGAATTATTCCTAAATGGCGACGCAGCAATTCGCCGTGATGGCGCGCCAACTTTAATCGGAAGCACCGAAAATTCAAGCTTGCCAGTGGCAGCCGTGTTAGGAGCTGAAGGCGTTACCTCCGGTACACAGACGACTGCTGAAGGTAAAGGCGATTTGTTGGTTGTGAACCGCGAAGGCAAAGGCAACTTAGAAGGTGCCGGACTAGCGGAACTGAACAAGCAGCAAAAAGTGGGGCAACTCGTTACGGAGTAATCACTCAGTATCAGCCAAACCCCCGGCGCCGCACTCAACAAATCAGATTTAGAACTTTAAAGTTAAACCAACTTGCAAATTGTGTGATGACACCGTGACATTGTCGAAATCTGGTTGCAGAACACCACCCAAATCATGGCCTTTGGCATTGATGATATCTTTAAAGCGATAGCCCACATCCAAAGCCATGTTTTCGCTCAAGTCCAACTTAACGCCGGTACCAACTTGAAAGGCAAATCCTGAACCTGTCGACGTTCCAAATCCATTACCGCCACCACCAAAAATAGTGTCCCCACTGAGCCATCCCAGCCCCACGCCGCCGCCCAAATAAGGCGTTAAGATTGAGCCAGTGTCAAAATCCATCCATGCGTTAGCCAATAAATAGGTTGCATTGACGCTGCCTGAGGCCGCACTCGTGTTGGAGGACCCAAAAGAGTCAACCGAAGTAACACTATCTGCAGATTTCCAAGCCGCATGGGAAAGTTCAATTTCCGCACGCACCGCGTCAGTCACATCCATGCCAATGGCACCACCTGCAACGTAACCAGCATTCAGTCCAAGAGTGTTATGTTGATCGACAGCAACACCATCAAACGTCAAGTCACTCGGCAGGCTGGCTCCACCAAAAACAGTGACATATAAGTCCTTTGAGAAAGCTGGCGATGCCAACCCCAATAAGGCAGCCAGTGATACGCCCGAAATAAGTAATTTCATCATAATCCACTCCCCAAAGCCCCCGCTTTCATCAGTTAATAATGAAACTGTAACTCAAAAGATAGCACTATTACTTTGGCTTTGATGGCCCAATGAACTTACGAGCCGAGTTAAGCCGCCTCTTCCGCAACACTTGGCGCCATGCCTAGCGCTGCCAGATAGACATCAATCAAGGCCTCTTCTTCTTGACGCTGGGCTGGCTCTTTCTTGCGCAGTGAAATCACTTTGCGCAAAATCTTGATGTCAAAGCCCGTACCCTTGGCTTCAGCATAAACTTCCTTGATATCGGCAGCGATGGTTTTCTTTTCTTCTTCTAAACGCTCAATGCGTTCAACGATGGCTTTAAGTTGGCCATGGGCGAAATGTGTTGTTGCGTTGTCAGCCACTATAAGTCTCCGAATTTCAATTTAATGTGATTTTGGGGTGATGGTTTGGGCAGGCCCAGATTGGTGTTTGGCCTTCCATTCTTCGTAAGGCATTCCGTAGATATGTGCGCGGGCTTCCTCACGCGAAACCACTGCGCCCTGAGCTTTGGCTGCATCTTCAAACCAATTTGACAAACAGTTGCGGCAAAAGCCTGCCAAGTTCATTAAATCAATGTTTTGCACATCGTCGCGACCACGCAAATGCTCAACAAGCCTGCGAAAAGCGGCGGCTTCTAATTCTGTTTTGGTTTTCTCATCCATATCCATGGCCCTTACATAGGCGTTCAAATCTAAACCGCCAATGGCAGATCGTCGGTCATCCACAGCCCTAAACACTTGTACACGCCATAAGAATGCCCTAGTTTCTATGCGGTTTGCCGAAGTATAGTTTCGTGTTACACGGCAGCATCTCGACGACGAGATTTTAAGAATGATTCGAACGGCATGTGGAGGCGACGGCATGAGGAGCAAAGTCTGGATTGGCATAGGAGTGGCAACACTTCTGGCTGTGGCCGGAACCCCTGCAAAAGCAGATTTGAAATTATGCAACAACACCACTGGTAAAGTGGGCGTTGCTATTGGCTATAAAGATAAAGAAGGCTGGGCCAGCGAAGGCTGGTGGACTGCCGAGCCACAAAAATGCCTCACACTGCTCAAAGGCGCTTTGATTGCCCGCTATTATTACGTCTATGCCGTTGATAAGGAAAAAGGCGGCTCTTGGGGCGGCAAATCTCAGATTTGTATCAAAGATAAAATTTTCACCATCCGTGGCATTGATGATTGCACGGGTCGTGGTTTTCAAAAACAAGGTTTCTTTGAAGTGGACACCGGCGAAGAAGCCGATTGGACTGTCTCGCTTTCCGGCGACAAAACAACACCCAGCCAATAATGTGAAGTGGTCAATAATTTAAGTGCGCAGAAAACGTAAAGTAAAAATCCTGGCAACTCTGGGTCCGGCATCGGCTAGCCTTGAGATGATTGAAAAATTGTTCATTGCGGGTGTGGATGTGTTCCGCATTAACATGAGCCACACCAATCACAGCTTACTGAAAGAGCTTCATGGCCACATCCGCGCCGTGGAAGCAAAACTCAGCCGCCCCATTGGCATTCTGGCCGATTTGCAGGGCCCAAAAATCCGCATCGGCACGTTTGCCGAAAAAGAAGTGAAGATTGAAGCGGGCCAACAATTCGTCTTCGACACAAACCCTGAGCCCGGTGATGCCACGCGCGTATTCCTGCCGCACCCTGAAATTTTTGCAGGCGCTAAAAAAGGCGACAGCCTTTTGCTCAATGATGGTCGCTTACGCGTGGAAATTACCAAAGCTGAACCCACCCGCCTTGAAACCAAGGTCATCTATGGCGGCATGTTGTCCAACCGTAAAGGCGTGAACTTGCCGGATACGGAATTGGATATTCCGGCCCTTACTGAAAAAGACCGTGCTGATTTAGAAGCCGCAGCCTCGCTCGGTGTGGATTGGATTGCGCTTTCATTTGTGCAGCGTGCTGAAGATGTGGCCGAAGCGCAAAAGCTGGTTAAAGGCCGCGCTGGCGTGATGGCTAAAATTGAAAAGCCGCAAGCGCTGCCGGTGCTCGATGAAATTCTAAAAATCTCTGATGGCATTATGGTTGCCCGTGGCGATTTGGGCGTGGAGCTTCCGCTGGAAACTGTGCCCGCCCGCCAAAAGCATATCACGCGCTCGGCCCGCCGTTATGGAAAGCCTGTGGTGGTGGCAACACAAATGCTTGAATCAATGATCACGGAACCGGTGCCAACCCGCGCTGAAGTGTCTGACGTGGCAACCGCCGTTTATGAAGGTGCCGATGCTGTCATGCTCTCTGCCGAAAGCGCTTCTGGCGCCTGGCCAGAAAGAGCCGTGCAGACCATGGATAAAGTGGCGCAATCAGCCGAAGGCGATACTTATTATCAAAGCATTGTTCACGCCCAACGCAACGACACGGAATCAACCGCGGCCGATGCCATTGCCGCCGCCGCCCGCACCATCGCTGAAACGCTGAACGTTCCTGTCATCGTGTGTTACACAGGATCCGGTTCAACCGGTGCCCGCGTGGCCCGCCAGCGCCCCAGCATGCCGATTTTAGCCTTAACACCCATCATCCAAACCGCCCGCCGCCTCACGCTCACATGGGGTGCGCATCCGGTTCTGGTTGAAGATGCAAAATCTTTAGATGATATGATGAGCCAAGCGGGCGAAATCGCTTACCGTGAAGAATTCGCAAAAACCAGCGAACGCATCATCATAACCGCCGGCGTCCCCATAGGCGCCCCCGGCACCACCAACATGCTGCGCATCGCAACAATCGGACCGGGTGGCAAGAGCGTTTAGTGGGGGGAGTCAACCGCTTGAGCAGAGGCAATAAATACACCGACGTGCAAAGCTCATGGACAAATAAGTGCACTGTCACCGTAATTCCAAATAAGTGCACTGTCACCGTAATTCTGTCACCCTAATTCCGCTTCCTGATCGGTCGTGCGCACCAAACGCTGCAAGCCATCATAAGCATAACCGTGTAAATTATTGCGCGGGACTTTCACTTGGGTGAGGCTGCGGACTTCAAATACGCCTCAAAAACTTCAACTAGCGTAGGGTCAAGCTTTTTCTTATCGGCACGATCGAAGAAGTCACGTTCCGTTCCTACATCTCGTTGGTCAGAATCGATCAATATCTTAGTAATTTTTCCCAATGTTCCAGCAAATAACTCATAGTCATTTAAAGTTAGAGCAATTCTTGCCTTTTCAGCCTGAACATGGCGGCGAAAATGCCCAGTCTCATTTGCGGCTTTCTCTGCTAATAAGATAGTCTGAAGTGCCTTGTCTGGGTCTTCTTCAAAGTTGAGGTAGTGCGTAGCAAGAACGACAAGGGGCATCGCGCTTCCGGAATCCAGTTGAACAAGCTCCTCCAACACCTTGCGAGCGTCCAACATTCTCTGTTCCATTACATACTCTCTTGCTAGGTGTTCTTTGAGAGCTATAATTTTCAGCTTGTTCTTGAGACCGCGTAAACGATGCAAAATCTTTTCTATCACAACGTTTCGTGGATTTAAGCGGGAAAGTTCAAGACACCAATCTACCTCAGAAAAATATGCCATAAATTCATCTTGCATGTCTTACCTGCCATGGTCTAATCCTGTTTTCTCATCATCATCACCCCATTCGGTAGGCCCGGGATTACGGTGACAGTACACACAATAGGACTAAAAGCTTTGAACCGCCGCAATGCTTTTATTGATTTGGTATGTCATCACTCCGAATATCAAGGCAACACTCCACCCAAGTCCCAGCACGTAATTCGCTACAGCCCTGCTGCCTTTCGCAGCACCTCATTCACGCGGCTCTGCCAACCTTTGCCAGTTGATTTAAACTTCTCAATAACATCGCCATCTAAACGCAATGATATTTGTTTGCGGGGATTTGCAAGTGCAGGCCTGCCCCGCCCTCGGCGAATTGACTCCATCAAATCAGGAAACGCTGCCGCAAAGGGTTTGGCTTGCGCCAATTCTGAATCCGTGGCTTCTGCTGCGTCTCTATCAGTTGCAATCTGCGCTTGAATGACAGCCTCTTCGGCATCAGTGAGTTTGCGTGTTTTGGGCATAATTGGTTTGGCGCTTAGTTTCATCAAAGCTAATCTACGTAGACAATATATGTAACACATTTAATCAAAAATGCAAGGTTTAAAGTGATACACTTAATAATTCAATAGTCCCGCAATAAGCTAATAAGTGAGAACCCTCAACGCTGCCGCTTAATCAGCGCATCGGAATTATCGAGCAGAACACGCACAGCGGTGCGTGCGGCTTGTGGCTTTCTCAAGCGAATGCTGCGTTCAATTTTTTCATGCAAATCTTGGGCGTGATGTAAATCTTTGGCGCGGCGCGTGATGAGCACAAATAAATTATTCAGCGCTTGATCGATGATCACACCGAGGGGGAAAAGCAGTTCATTATTTGAAGCGCGCAAGATGGCCAAGTGAAAGCGCACATCGGCAGAGGTCCGTTCTGAAAGTGAAGGCGCAACAGCCATGTCATGACAGGCTTTGCTAATCTCCTCCATCTGCGTTTCACTGTGATGGACAGCGGCCAAGGCAGCAGCCTCTGGTTCAACGATGTAGCGAAATTGCTGCAAGGACTGAATGAATTTATCGCGGTTCGGAGCCGTCGCATACCACGTCAGGATATCGTGATCGAGCAGGCTCCAACTTTCTTTGGGTTGAACGCGACTGCCAATTTTTGATCGTGAGATTAGCAAATTCTTGGCCATCAGAATTTTAATGGCTTCACGCACAGCTGACCTGCTGACTTTAAAATCAGCGGCCCATTTTGCTTCGTTCGGCAAAATAGTACCCGGCAAAAACTCGCCGCGCACAATGCGCTTGCCGATTGCCTCAGCAACGGATGAATGCACACTGCCGCCGCCGCGCTTCAGCGCGGGCGTAATTGCAGCCGCCTTTTTAATCCCTACCATAATTTGCCGCCCCAAACTTTTGCTTTTCATAGCCATTGCCAGAATTAAGTGATTCCGCAAGGATACGAATTGATGCAGTTTAGATCAGTCGCGTTGTCGCAAGTTTCGAATACGGTCAAACAACACAGCCAGCAGAATGGCCCCGCCAATAAAAACACCCTGCCAAAACGCATTGATACCCAACAATCCAAGACTGTTGCGAATAACCTCAATGAGAGCCGCACCGATGATTGCTCCAATGGCGGTGCCCACACCGCCTGCAAGATTAGCACCGCCAATGACGGCAGCAGCAATCACTTGCAATTCCATGCCAGCGCCGATGTTAGTGGTGACAGCCCCGAGCCACCCCGTTTGGATGATGCCTGCAATGCCAGCTGAAAGTGCTGACACCATATAAACCGCAACCTTTATCGGGCGAACTGGAACACCGGTTAAAATGGCCGCATGTTCATTACCGCCAATGGCAAATAAGTAGCGCCCAAACCGGGTCCATTTCAAGATAAAGCCGGTGATCAATGCCAGCACCACCATATAGATAACCGGATTAGCAATGCCAAAAAGCCATGCACCGCCACCCAAGGCCAAGAGCTTGTCGTGGTCGGGACCAAATTCAAAAACTACGGTGTTGCCAGACGTCACCATTGCCAGACTTCGCGCAATAGACAGCATCCCAAGTGTGACCACAAAAGGTGGAAAACCCAAATACGCGATCAAAATTCCATTGAACGCACCAACAATAAGTGCTGTCGCCAGTGCAGCCGCAATGCCCACTTCAATATTATAGCCTGCATGCATGGTGACTGCCAAAACCATGCTGCACAAACATAAGACTGACCCCACTGAAAGATCAATGCCACCCGTTATGATTACCATGGTTGTGCCCAAGGCAATGATGGCCACAAACGTCACGTTGCGCGTAATATTATAAAGGTTCTTTGGCGTGGCAAAGGCATCTGTTGCAAAAGACAAAAACACGCAAGCCGCCACGACGGCCATAAACACCCAAAATGTTTGGCTACTTAGTTTTTCAGAAAGCCAACTTTGTTGTTTGCGCTCAATCGTTTTTTCGAGTGTCGTTGTCATGGCTGGCCTTTCAAGCGCGTTCAATGGCACCGGTAATAAGTCCGGTCACTTCTTCAGGAGAACTATCAATAACTTTCTTGTCAGCAACTTTGGTGCCGCGCCGCAAAACA
>JANOXS010000059.1:0-3632 GCA_031418535.1 Hyphomicrobiales bacterium
GAAACCTCCAACAAGGAATATGTCAGCCTCTCCATCGCTGCGCCTGAGTTTGGTCCGAAGAAACTTTACGCCAATCTCGGCAAGGCCGCAGGTTCAGATGACAAAGACCTCTATGCCGTGATCTGGAACCCTGCCGACTAAACAACAGCCCCCGTGCAAGATTTGCACGGGGCAATCCTCCTCAATGAAAGGCGAGTGATGACTGCTCACACAACCTGCACGACTCATACTCGCCACAATTCTGAAACATTTATCAATCGTCCGAATCAGCGGATGTCTCGAAAATTGTTGTGTCTCTGTGACTTTAACCACCACCGTGAAAACGGTGGTTGGCGGAGTTATGCCTATGCCCCAAGTCCGGTTGACCGGGACGGCTTGGGAACGGCGACTGGAGGATTATGCCTATACCGTGGGTCTGGATCGACCCGGTTTGGCATGGGAGTTTTTGCGGCGCAATCCGAGCTATATTCACGACGTTCAAGATAATCCAAGCACTATTCCAAAGGCAGCCTTGCATTCTTCCGGAGCTCAAGTTTTTACATTGCGCCAGAAAGAAATGCTCGCTGAAAACTGGGGTCTTGTAACCCCCGTCGATCCAACAAAATGCGCCGGTGATGCAACAATTTTTTGGCTGCCATCGCGTATGAATTCAATCATTTCATGTCACGCAAATGCTTCAAACGATAATCACGTAGAGACTGTGAACTTGTCTCATTTCAGGGGACATAAATCCGTTTTAGTGACCAACGCATGTGAATATATCGTCATTCAGGATTCACGCTCCGCTGCTCGCATGATCGTAACAGGTAAGAGTTTCCTGTCAGGCGATAGCGTTTTAAGTTTTAATTTTGAGGGAATTCAAAACGCACTTTTGGGTCTCATTGCCCTTCGTGAGTTAAAACAACTCATGTGCAATTCTCAGAGTTCTGTGTCCCTGAATTGGCAATCCGAAACTAAGTATCGAGACTATCTGGTTGCTTTGGACGGCTACCTTGCACAACGGTCGTATCGCGATATTGCCGAAGTTTTATATGGCTCTGATCGCGTGAAAGAAGTTTGGACCAATGAGACCCGTCATTTGAAAGACAAAGTACGAAGGGCCGTTCAGGCTGGAATTGAATTGATGAATGGTGGCTATTTAAAACTACTGAACTGAGGTGTCGAAAATGAGAACATCGATAATCGACACTCCAGAAAAACATGTAACCGCGTGACACTCCAAGCATCGCAAAGAGATGCAGGAGTTGCCAACATGATCGACGCACCCAAAACGCCATTTCTGACAGTTGAGGAAGCTGCCACCTATCTCCGTCTGAAGAAACGCACTCTCGACAATATGCGCTGGATGGGAACCGGACCGAAATTTCGCAAGCATGGTGGGCGAATCTATTACCATGAGGAAGAACTCAAAGAATGGTCACTCAATAGCCGTCGTCAATCAACGTCGGAGTATTGAGATGGCAGCGAAGCATCATAGAATCATGCTCGCAATTGCCATTATTGGTATTGCCTTTCTCGCTGCGAAACCACTTATCAATCCGGTTCCACTGGTCATCTGGAACGCTTCCGAAAGTATTCCAATTGGTTGGTATGTTGCAGCAAAACGCCAGCCCAAAATTGGCGAAATCGCTGTCATAAAGCTTGCTGATTGGGTGCAAATCTATGCTTCGTCACGTGGGTATTTGCCTCAAAATGTATGGTTGTTGAAACCCATTTTTGCGGTTCATCCATCGATCATTTGTCGCTTCGGACCATATGTTTTTGTTGATGGAAGGCACATATCTAGGGCAAAGATCATGGACAGAAGCCATCGCCTTTTACCAGTTTGGAAAGGCTGTAAAGCACTCTCAGCAACGCAGTATTTTGTCCTTGGTCAGCATCGTGATTCATTCGACAGTCGCTACTTTGGACCGATCGAACAGAGCCAAGTAGTTGGTACTGCCTTTCCGCTCTCCGGATTGTTCAAATGAAGTTGCGTGAAGTTTGGAGTGTGTTGGATCGGGATTTTCGGGAGGGCAAGATAAAGGTGGGTGTACGTTTTGGAGAAATATTCTTGCAGATCAACAGAGCAGACAGCGCCAACTGAGATCACCACGTGCACATCAATTGCACATATCCTTGAATTCGCCACAGATTGTTGTCACTCTTGAAATCAGAACGCGAAGTACGATGTGCACCCCACCTGCAATCCCTTTTTTCTTCGCGAGGTTCCCATGTCAAATTCGTTCACACCCAAGCTTGGCCGCATCGGCTGGAAGCACGGCACGCGCCTTGATCGTTACGTCAACCAGGTCATGCGCGCCGCTCATTCAGCAGGTTATCAATCAGGCGGCAAGAAAAACTCATTCACAGGAAAGAGGATGGGGCGTGGAAATGCCTTCGGCACGCTCGCTGCTGCTGGCTTCTATCCGGGGGGTCAACGCCGCGTCATTGTCAAGGCGAGAATATCGAAACTCAAGGCAGGTGATATTGGTGCGGCTAGTGCCCATCTCCGCTACATACAACGTGATGGTGTCACACCGGAAGGTGAGCCCGGTCAACTCTATGGACCCGAAACCGACGAAGCCAATGGCACCACCTTCCTCGACAATTGCGAAGGAGATAGGCATCAGTTCCGATTGATTGTTTCGCCGGATGACGGGGCCGAGCTTGCTGATCTCAAACCTTTCATCCGTGACTTCATGGCCAAGGTTGAAAGCGACCTTGAAACCAAGCTCGATTGGGTCGCTGTTGATCACTACAACACAGGACATCCCCATACGCATATTATTATCAGGGGGAAGGACGATAAAGACCAAGACCTTATTATGACCAAGGACTACGTCTCGCATGGCTTGCGCTTGCGGGCACGGGAACTCCTCACCATGGAACTTGGACCCGAAGACGAGGGCGGTATGGTCTTCAAACTGGCGCAGGAAGTTGATGCTGAGCGCTTCACGCGATTGGACCGTGCACTCTTAAAGCACGCCGACAGGGGCTTTCTGGTGATCAGTGCCATGCCGCCAGAGGATCGTGCCACCCACGCATCTCATATGGGGCGTCTTAAGAAGTTGCAGAATTTGGGACTTGCTCTGGAACGCCAGACTGGAGTTTGGCAAATCTCGCCCGATATTGAACCCAAACTCCGATCTCTTGGACAACGCGGTGATATTATCAAGACCATGCACCGAGCTATGCGCGAAGCTGGTATTGATCGTCCCGGTGGTAGTTTTGCAATGTTCGATGCAACCAAGGCCGGCAACCGGATTGTGGGTCGTGTGGCAGGACTAGGCCTTACCGACGAAATCAATGACCGGCACTACATCGTGGTCGATGGTGTCGACAGCAAAGTGCACTATGCCGATGTCGGCCATTTGCGGCCAGAGTTTGTGCCAGACAAAGGCATGATCGTTGCTATCGAAAACAATATGGTGGAAGACAGCGACAAGCAACGCATCAGGCTTCGCATTCTGTCCTATCTCAATCTGGAAAAGCTTGTTGATGCAGGCGGGGCAACTTGGCTCGACAAGGAACTGCTCGGCAAGTCGCAGGAGAGTTTGGCACAGACGGGATTTGGCAGCGAAGTTGCTTCGGCATTTGCTCGGCGGCGGCAATGGTTGGTTACACAAGGGTTGGGAGCAGTGGGCACTACC
>JANOXS010000060.1:0-1615 GCA_031418535.1 Hyphomicrobiales bacterium
CGCTGATCCTGAAGGCTTGTTTCCTGCCATCATGGGTCATGAAGGAGCAGGTGTTGTTTTAGAAGTGGGGCCAGGCGTCACTTCGCTTAAAGCGGGCGATCATGTGATCCCGCTTTACACACCCGAATGCCGCGAATGCGAATATTGCCTTAACCCAAAAACCAATCTCTGCCAAAAAATCCGCACCACCCAAGGCAAGGGCATGATGCCAGATGGCACTTCGCGTTTTTCTTATAAGGGCCAAGCCATCCATCATTATATGGGCTGTTCCACATTCTCAAATTTCACTGTGCTGCCCGAAATCGCCTTGGCTAAAGTGCGCAAAGATGCACCCTTCGATAAAATTTGTTACATCGGCTGCGGTGTCACCACGGGCGTAGGCGCTGTGATCAACACAGCAAAAGTTGAAGTGGGCTCCACCGCCATCGTGTTCGGCCTCGGCGGCATTGGCCTCAATGTTCTACAAGGTCTTCGCCTTGCGGGCGCGCGCCAAATTGTTGGCGTTGATATGAATGATGACAAGGAAAAATGGGGCCGCCAATTCGGCATGACTCATTTTGTTAATCCGTCAAAAGTGTCAGGCGATCTCGTCGCACATTTGGTGGACCTCACAGGGGGTGGCGCTGACTATACATTCGAGTGCATCGGCAATGTAAAAGTCATGCGCATTGCTTTGGAAGCAGCCCACAAAGGGTGGGGCCAATCGATCATCATCGGTGTTGCCGGTGCTGGCCAAGAAATTTCCACGCGGCCATTCCAGTTGGTAACAGGGCGCTCATGGCGCGGCACCGCATTTGGTGGCGCACGCGGCCGCACAGATGTGCCAAAAATTGTTGATTGGTATATGGACGGAAAAATTGAGATCGATCCGATGATCACCCACATTCTGCCGCTCGAAAAAATCAACGATGCGTTTGATTTAATGCACGCCGGAAAATCAATTCGCTCAGTCGTGGTGTTTTAAGCTAGACCCCACTGCGTAATGGCGAATCTCTTTTTAAATCTTCAAAAGATCCAACTCACATTTGGCGGTAAACCCGTATTAGATGGGGCCGAACTTATGCTGCATAATGATGACCGCATGTGCTTGGTGGGCCGCAATGGTTCCGGCAAATCCACGCTGCTCAAAATTGCGGCAGGCCTTATTGAAATGGATGACGGCACACGCTGGGTGCAACCTGGGACCACAATTAGATATCTACCGCAAGAACCTGATTTTACAGGATTTAAGTCGGTTTTGGAATATGTGGAAGCAGGCCTTGGCCCCACAGATAACCCATACCGTTGTCGCCACTATTTGAATGAGCTTGGCCTCACAGGTGAGGAAAATCCAGCAACCCTTTCAGGTGGCGAATCACGCCGTGCCGCCATTGCCAGAACCTTGGCCCCTGAGCCTGATATCCTCTTGCTCGATGAGCCCACAAACCATTTGGATTTGCCAGCAATTGAATGGCTGGAAGCTGAACTCAAATCACTGCGCTCAGCTTTTATTCTGATTAGCCATGACCGTCGCTTTTTAGAGGCCTTGTCGAACCGCACCATCTGGCTGGACCGTGGCGCTGCCAAACGCATGAATCGTGGCTTTGAATTTTTTGAAGAATGGCGCGATCAGGTT
>JANOXS010000061.1:0-38131 GCA_031418535.1 Hyphomicrobiales bacterium
GGCGTTTACACCGATTGGAACCCGCTCAAAAGCATTGATGGCTTGTTTGTTGAACCCATCGACAAAAAGGATCCGTGGCAGTTCACGAACATTTTGGTGCGCTAGACAAATTGCGCTAAGATAAGCGCATGAAAAAGATTCGCACCCTCGCCCTCGCTGCGGTTTTTGCCGCCCTCTCCAGCACATTCTCGTATGCCGAGCCGAAGCACGGCATTGTCATGTTGGGCGAACCCGCCCTGCCCGCAGATTTTAAAAATCTGCCCTATGCCAATCCTGACGCGCCGCAAGGCGGCACTTTAAAGCAGGCAACCACAGGCACTTTCGACAGCATCAACCCCTTCATCGTTAAGGGTAATGCCGCCACTGGCGTTCGTACATTTGTGTTTGAAAGTTTAATGGGCCGCAACTGGGGTGAACCCTTTGGCCTTTATGGCTTGCTGGCCGAAACCATTGATGTGACGGATGATCGCCAGACCTTCACATTCAAGTTGCGTCCTGAAGCAAAATTCTCAGACGGCTCGCCCGTTACCGCAGCTGATGTGCAGTGGTCCATGGAAACCCTGCGCGACAAAGGCCGCCCGAATTTCAAAAACAACATCGGCAAAATTACCAAAATCGAAACGCCGGATGACCACACAATCATATTTCATCAAGACAAGGGCGACCGCGAATTACCGATGATTATCGGCCTTGTTCCCATTTTGTCGAAAAAATCATGGGACGGGAAAGTCTTTGATGAGTCAACCGTGTTGCCAATCATAGGGTCAGGCCCTTATGTGTTTGGCGACATTAAACCCGGCGAGCAGATTTCTTATAAGAAGAACCCTGATTATTGGGGCAAAAATCTGAGCCTTAACAAAGGTTTGTGGAACTTCGACAGTTTCCGTTTTGACTACTATAAAGACGCGAATGCTGCCTTTGAAGCTTTCAAAAAAGGCGATGCAGATGTGCGCACCGAAGGCGACCCTATCCGCTGGAAAACCGGTTATAATTTCCCTGCCGTTAATGAAGGCAAAGTGCTGACGGAATTTGTGGAACAGAAAACCCCTGCCCCCACATCGGGCCTGGCATTCAACACCCGCCGCAAGATTTTTGACGATGTGCGCGTGCGCGAAGCCTTGGTCATGGCCTTTGATTTTGAATGGGCCAACGCCAATCTGTTCAACAATTCATATCGCCGCACCAACGGATTTTACAGCGGCTCAGAATTATCGTCATTCGGCAAACCAGCTGATGCCGTTGAACAAGCGCTGATTGGTGGTGGCCTGCGTGCCGATATCATGGACGGCAGTTATAAGCTTCCGGTCAGCGATGGCTCTGGCCGCGACCGTAAACTTCTAAAAAGTGCTGTAAACTTACTGGCTAGTGCAGGCTGGACCATTGGCGACCAAGGCCTAGTCAATGCGGCGGGTGAAAACTTCGGCTTCACCGTGACCATACAAAACCCTGACCAAGAAAAAATAGCATTGCATTATCAACGCACGTTGCAGCAGATAGGCATAAAGGTAGACATTCGTTCGGTTGATGGCGCACAGTTTACCACACTCCAAAAAACCTATGACTACGATATGATTCCCGTCACATGGTTCAATTCTTTGTCACCGGGCAATGAACAAACGTCTTATGTGGGTTCTGCCGGGAAGACCACCGAAGGTACGCGCAACTATCCCGGCATTGCAGATCCGTTGGTGGACAAGGCCATTGACGCAATGCTCCACGCCAAATCACGCGAAGCATTTGTGTCGGCCGTTCATGCTGAGGATCGCCTTTTGACTGCTGGTTTCTATATCATTCCGTTTTATGATGCAGGTGGGCAATGGGTAGCTCGGTGGTCGTATATTGGCAGGCCAGACCAACAACCATTGGCAGGCTTTGAAACCACAACATTATGGCACAATCCGTGATTACAATTGATGTAGTTTCGGACGTCATCTGCCCGTGGTGCTTCCTAGGAAAACGTAGACTTGACAAGGCTTTAACGCTCATACCCGATGTGAAGGTTGAGGTTGTTTTCCGACCATTTTTTCTAGACCCCACCATTCCGCCAGAAGGCATAGATCGTCATAAATACATGGTCGATAAATTTGGCGAGGAACGCCTCAAAACCATCCACGACCCGTTGATCGCCGCAGGCAAAGAGGATGGCGTGCCTTACAAATTTGATAAAATCACCCGAACGCCAAATACACTTGATGCGCATCGTCTCATCCGCTGGTCCACACCTTCAGGCAAACAAACCCAAATGGTTGAAGCGCTGTTTGTTGCCTATTGGCGCGATGGCAAAGATATTGGTGATCACGAAACTCTGACTGCAATAGCTGAAACCATAGGATTAGACCGCGAAACCATGCTGGCAGATTTGGCCTCTGACAAAGACAAGCAAACCGTATTGGCCGAAACCGTGCAAGCACAGCAAATGGGCATCACGGGCGTTCCCACCTTCATCATCAATCACAAATATGGAATTTCTGGTGCCCAGAGCGCTGAGTTGTTAGCTGAATCAATTCAAAAAGTGATGAGTGCGAATTGAAGGCAATTCACTTTAGCCAGCAAGCTTAACCAAATTCTGCATCAATAACCGAACACCCTTAAGCCGCGCCGCGGCATTTGCCCAATCTCGGGTCAGCACCAATTTCATATCAGCGGGGCGTAACTTGGCAAGAGTGCCCTGCCCTGCAATCCATTGCACCAAAGCCGTGGGGTTGGCAAATACTCCACCGCGAAATCCAATCGTAGCGCCCTTTGGCCCTGCATCTACATTTGAAACATTGGCCTTACGACACAAAAGTTTGATCGACACAATTTCCAGCAAATGATCAACCTCTTCTGGTCTGCGCCCAAAGCGGTCGTGCAACTCGGCTGCAAAGCCATCCAAATCCTGCTGCTCTTGAAAATCGGCCAAACGCCGATATAGCCCAAGCCGCACCTGCAAATCCGACACATAGGATTCTGGCAGCAGGACCGATGTGCCGATGTTGATGGAAGGCGACCATGCGCCATCCTCCAGCGTGTCGTCTCCGCCTTCCTTCATCGAAGCCACAGCATCTTCAAGCATCGATTGGTAAAGTTCAAACCCAACCTCGCGGATATTGCCGTGCTGTTCTTCACCCAAAAGATTGCCGGCCCCGCGAATGTCTAAATCATGGCTGGCCAAATTAAAGCCAGCTCCCAATGAATCCAGCGATTGCAAAACTTTCAGGCGGCGCTCAGCCGCAGGTGTTATCGCCTTGCGCACTTGAGTCGTGAGTAAGGCATAAGCACGTTGCTTGGAGCGCCCAACCCGCCCGCGCAATTGATAAAGCTGCGCCAAGCCAAACATATCAGCGCGGTGAATAATCATCGTATTGGCAGTTGAAATATCAAGGCCCGATTCCACAATGGTGGTGGATAGCAACACATCAAATGCCCGGTCATAAAAACCAGTCATTATGTCTTCAAGTTCAGTGGGTGCCATGCGGCCATGCGCAGTGCGGAATTTAAGTTCAGGCACACTCTCACGTAAGAATTCGGCAATCTCATCCAGATCAGTAATGCGCGGCACCACATAGAAACTTTGCCCACCGCGAAAATGTTCACGCAGCAAATGTTCCCGCACAATAACAGGATCAAACGGCGAAATATAAGTACGCACAGCAAGGCGGTCGAGCGGTGGCGTGGTGATTAAAGACAGTTCCCGAAGGCCAGACAACGCAAGCTGCAATGTGCGCGGGATCGGTGTGGCCGTTAAAGTCAACACATGTACATTGGCGCGCATTTCCTTTAAGCGTTCTTTGTGCTTCACGCCAAAATGTTGTTCTTCATCGACAATCATCAAACCAAGATCGCGAAATTTCACACTCGTCGCCAACAAAGCATGTGTGCCAATGACAATATCAACGCTTCCGTCTTCAAGGCCCCTCTTAACTTCTTCAATGCCTTTGCGCCCGACAAGGCGCGAAGCTTGAGCAATTCGTAAGGGCAGACCCTTGAAGCGTTCCACGAAGTTTTTGTAATGCTGCCGCGCCAGCAAAGTGGTGGGCACCATGATAGCAACTTGCTTGCCGGCATAAGCAGCAACAAATGCGGCCCGTAATGCAACTTCCGTTTTACCAAAGCCCACATCGCCACACACCAAACGATCCATCGGTCGACCACGGCCAAGGTCTTCGATCACAGCTTCAATGGCAGAAAGTTGGTCTTCAGTTTCTTCGTATGGGAAGCGCGCACAGAATTCGTCAAAAGCACCTTCGGGTGGCGACAAAATATCGCCCGCTTTGAGTTCTCGCGCCGCCGCAGTCTTGATCAGCTCACCTGCAATTTCACGAATGCGTTGTTTAAGCTTGGCCTTCTTGGCCTGCCACGCCCCGCCACCCAAACGATCGAGTTGCACATTTTCAGACTCGGACCCATAGCGCGTGAGCAACTCAAGATTTTCGACCGGCAAAAACAGTCGCGAATTTTCAGCGTAAATCAGCAGCAAACAATCATGTGGGCTGCCTTGCACATCAATGGTCTTCAAACCTTCAAAGCGCCCAATGCCGTGATCCACATGCACCATCAAATCGCCGGGTGACAACGCGGAGAGTTCGGTCAGGAAGTCAGCCGCTTTCTTGGATTTGCGGGCTTTGCGAACCAGCCTGTCGCCCAGAATATCTTGCTCGGCAATCACCACCATCGAAGGCGTTTCGAAGCCCTGCTCTTGCGGCAGAACAATCATCGAAACAATGCCAACTTCGTGGGACAGCGCATCGGCCCAATCCTTCGCATAAACCAAAGGCGCAAGCTCATGGTCGCGCAAGATAGTGCCCAAGCGATCAGCAGAGCCTTCGCTCCAGCAGGCAATCAACGTGCGTTTGCCGCTTTTGCGCAACGTTTCGGTGTAGAGTTTCACAGCATCGTAAACATTGCCACCAGCTTCAGCACGTTCAGCTGCAAAGCTCCGCCCTTGTTTGCCCGAAAATGAAATTGCACCACTGGCAGGTGATTCAAATGGCGAAAGTTGAAGCACTGTGCGATCGGCGCAGATTTGAATCCACTCGGCATCAGCTAGATACAACCGCTCTGGCTTCAGCGGCTTGTATGGCGCTGCACCATAGCTTTGCTTTTGCTGAGCTTCGCGACGCGCATCGTAAAATTCTGCAATTTGGTCTTGCTGCGCCGCCATCGCTTCAGCGGTGGAATGTGACAATGACAAAACCGCATTTGGCACATAATCGAACACTGTGCCGAGCCCACCATGGAAAAGTGGCAACCAATGTTCCATGCCCTGATAGCGCCGCGCCGCAGTCACGCTTTCATAAAGCGGATCATTAATATCAATGCCGCCGAATGCTTCAGCATAGCCTGTGCGAAATGAAGCAATGGCTGGTTTCGTCAACAACACTTCATTAGCAGGATGCAAAACCAGTGTTTTAAGTTGAGCAATAGACCGCTGCGACTGTGGATCAAAACTGCGAATGCTTTCCAGCGTATCGCCAAAAAAATCCAGCCGCACCGGCACTGAAGCGCCCGGCGGGAAAATATCAATCAGGCCTCCGCGCACCGCAAAGTCACCGGGTTCGACGACCGTCCCGACCCGCGAAAAGCCATTGTCGATTAAAAACACCTGCAGCTTTTCACCATTCACGCGCTGCCCCGGTGCGGTGCTGAATGTGCCCTGTGCAATCAGGCTAGCTGGAACTGTGCGCTGTAAAATTGCATTGACGGTGGTGAGCAAAATAAATGGTTTGCCAGTCGGTTTTGTAAGCTGTGCCAAGACAGCAAGACGGCGCGCAAGAATATCAGCCGATGGCGAGACCCGGTCGTAAGGCAAACAATCCCATGCCGGAAAACGAAGAATTTCCATATCAGGGGCAAAATATGAAATCTGATCAGAAAGCCCGGCCATATGCTGATCATCACGACACACATGAACTAGGCCATGTTTGCCAGCAGCTTGAGCAATCTGCGGCAAGATAACAGCATCAAGCCCTTCAGGCAGCGCCGAGAGCAAACTCAGCCCGGGCAAGGAAAGCCGTGATTTAACGAGGTCCACCGCACTCATTTTAAAACATCCGGGCGATGCGCCAAAAGTTCGAGCAACAATGGCGAGCGCAATTCTTCGGGAACAGTTTCTTGGTTCGTCACCCACGAGAGCAAATGCTGATCAGGCAATTCTAAAATCTCTGCGAACTCTTCGAGCGTCGCTTTATCCATTGTGTCAAGTCTGGCAGCAGCAAAGCCACCGACTATTATATCCATCTCTTTGATGCCACGATGCGTTGCCCGCCACAGCAGACGCTTACGTGAAACTTCATTTTTTTGTTCGGAACTGTCCATGTGCAATGGCTCATAAACCGTCATGGCCTTGCGCTGCAATAGTTTAACGGCGAAACTGGCACGATGCGACCATCAATCCTCACCCCGCTTTTCGCCAGCGCCACCAGCTTGAAGGGCATCGGAGACAAAACCGTCAAGCTTTTTGCTAAGCTGCTGCAGGTGGAGGAACCACGCCTGCTTGATGTGCTGTTTCACATTCCGGTCGGCATGATTGATCGGCGCTTCAAATGCACAATTTCGCAGCTGCCGGTGCAAGGTGTCGCCACACTTGAAATAACCGTTGGCCAACATCATGCCCCGCCGCGCGGATCAAAACAGCCTTATCGTATCGAGGTGTTCGACGACACCGGCCAAATGAATGTGGTTTATTTCACAACCTATGCAGATCATTTGTTGCGCCAGTTTCCAGTGGGCGAAAAACGCTTTATTTCTGGAGAGATTAGCTGGTTTCGCGCCGAAGCTAAAATGACCCATCCCGATTATGTTTTGGGTCCAGATGATTTTGGCAAAATGCCCATGCTGGAACCCGTCTATCCACTGACAACAGGCCTGTCTTCAAAGTCGGTGCAAAAGGCAGCACAATCGGCGCTGACCAAAGCGCCCGTTCTCCCGGAATGGCAAGACCCAGCGTGGCTGAAAAGCCAAAACTGGCCCAGCTTCAACGACGCGTTGACGACCTCACATAGCCCAACCGCCGCCGAAGTTTTGAAACCCACGAGCGGGAATCGAATGCGCCTTGCCTATGACGAATTGCTGGCCAATCAACTGGCATTGGTTTTGGTGCGCAACCAAATGAAGCGGGCTAGCGGAAGGCCCATGGGTGGTGATGGCCATTTGCGGAATCAAATAATCAAAAATCTACCCTATAGCCTTACAAATGCTCAGAAAAATGCCACTTCTGAGATTTTACATGATATGGCATCAGAGCACCGCATGATCCGGCTATTGCAAGGAGATGTGGGCGCAGGCAAAACTGTTGTCGCCCTTTTGGCCCTTGCCGCAACCGTCGAAAGCGGTTTTCAGGGTGCTTTCATGGTGCCCACCGAAATTCTAGCCCGCCAGCATTTAACCAGTCTCACAAAACTCGTGGAAGGCACAGGCCTGCGGGTGGCCCTGCTAACAGGTCGCGAAAAAGGCAAAACCCGAGACGAAATTCTGACTGCTTTGCAAGCAGGTGAAGTGCACATTCTCATCGGCACCCATGCCTTATTTCAAGACGGTGTAAGTTTCAAAGACCTCGGACTTGTTGTGATAGACGAGCAGCATCGCTTTGGCGTTCACCAGCGCTTGGCCCTGCAAGCAAAATCAGCGCAAACTGACGTGTTGGTGATGACCGCAACGCCGATCCCTCGAACTTTGGCTCTCACGGTTTATGGCGATATGGACGTTTCCAAACTCATAGAAAAACCCGCTGGCCGCTTGCCCATCGACACGCGCGTGCTGCCAACCACACGAACCGACGATGTGATAGCAGGCCTCCACAGAAGCCTCGCCACAGGAGCAAGAGCCTATTGGGTTTGCCCTCTGGTTGAAGAAAGCGAATTCGTTGATCTTGCCAATGCCGAAAAACGCTTCGAGGCCCTCATGGCTGAATTTCCAAATCAAGTGGGCCTCATCCATGGCCGCATGAAGGGCGCAGAAAAAGACGATGTGATGGCGCGGTTCAAAGCGGGTGCACTTTCCATTCTAGTGTCGACAACAGTGATAGAAGTTGGTGTGGATGTACCTGAAGCCAGCATTATGATCATCGAAAATGCCGAGCGTTTTGGCCTTTCGCAACTCCATCAGTTGCGCGGGCGCGTGGGCCGCGGTTCAGCTAAATCTAGCTGCCTCCTGCTTTACCAAGACCCGATTGGAGCCACTGCCAAGGCTCGCCTCGCCATCATGCGCGAAACTGAAGATGGCTTTAGAATTGCTGAAGAAGATTTGAAGCTGCGCGGTGCTGGCGAAATGTTAGGCACGCAGCAATCGGGCCTGCCGTTGTTTCGACTGGCTGATTTGGCTGTGCATGGTGAATTGCTGGCAACAGCCAGAGATGATGCGGGCCTCATTCTCGCTCGCGATGCCAAGCTCACATCACCGCGCGGTGAAGCCTTGCGAAACTTGCTCTACCTGTTCGAGCGCGACGAAGCGATTAAGCTTTTGTCTTCCGGTTAGTTTTTTTCAAAGTTTTAGCAGCCAGTTTCTCGGCTATATCAGGCAGTGGCGCATCTGGGAAAACCAAGCCCATGGAGATCACCAGTTTCAAGCCGTCTTCAACACTCATTTCGAGAATTTTCACATCGGCAACATCTACGAAAAACACATAGCCAGATGTGGGGTTCGGCGTGGTTGAAACATAAACTGAATACATCTTTCGTCCGTGCTCTAAACTAATGGCGCTGCCATCAAGTTCTTTAGAGACAAAAGCCACCGACCAAGCCCCCTTGCGCGGCCATTCAACCAAACACACATAGCGAAACGAGGCCCCCTTCTCCGAAAAGATCGTTTCAAAAATCTGCTTGGAGCCTTTGTAGATAGATCGCACGACAGGGGTGCGGTTCAACAACTTATCCCAAAGTCCGATTAAAGTGCGCCCCACCAAATTAGCGGCCAAAGCACCAATCATGGTGATTGCGACCAAGGCAAACACCAGCCCAAAACCTGGAATTTTGATTGGCAAATAAGTGTCAGGATTATAGATTGATGGCAGCCACGGTTTGACCAACCCATCAAAAGATCCGACGATCCATAATGTTGCCCAAATGGTTATCGCCGCAGGTGCTGTAATTACCAATCCAGTGAAAAAATAGCGGCGCAGGCGCACCAAAATAGATTGACGCGGCAGAAGTATTTTAGGCAGTTCTGGATCGTGGCTCATAGCGAAAGCCTTGCCTCAACCAGCATGCACATGCAAGTCAAACCACTTATTCAGATGGTGTCGGATTTTCTTCCGCCCAGACCCGTGCACGGGCATCGGCCTCAATTCGCGTCTCTTCCGTGGCGGACGCGCGTAAATCATTCAAGCGCTGAAATATCGCTGGAAACTCATCTTGTTGGGCCGATTGCGAAGCAATCACATACCACATCAACGCCCGCGTTTCGTCGGGGCGCACAACTTTGCCCGTGTCATAAAGCTCGGCCAAATAAGCCGCTGCTTCAGGACTATGTTTACGCACAGCGGCATTTAACCATTTCAAACCCTGCTGAGGATTTTGCTTCATACCCTCGCCTTCAATGCTCATAACACCCAAAGCATAAAGAGCTTGGGGATGACCATAGGCCGTGGCCAAACGCAAAAATGTGCGGGCAGCTGCTTTCGGGTTAGCTTGCACATTGGCTCCGGCAATTCCTTTCCGCTGATAATTGGCAATTCGCAACTGGCTATCCACGGTCACACGCAAGCGGTCTTTATCTTGTTCGTCAGGATCAAAGTTTTCTGAAACGCGGCTGTAATAAGAATAAGCCACCGCTTGGTTCATGGCTACACCACGACCCAGCCTGTACATATGGCCCAAATACCAATCTGCGATAATGTTACCATCGTCGGAGGCCCTGCTAAAATATTCCATCGCGGTAGAATAACGGCCACGATTGTAGGCTTTCTTCGCCGTCTTGAAATCATCAGTCCAAAACGGAACAATTTTGATCTCAGGCAAACGAATTTTAGGTGGTGCTGGAAAATATGAAAAGAAACCACCTCGGACATCTTCTTCATCTGCCGAATTTGCAGGCGCGGTAAAGACAATCACCAATAGAAAAGCCACAAGCCGCACCAAATTGGCGCGTTTGAAAAAACTATATATCGGCGAAACATTCACCTTTAGCCGATCCTCACTGCAAAACGTCTTAAACACACGACAACCATAATTTAAATGAAACAATAATCATTCAGTCTTCCTGATAATTCTTAATTGCGGCGGATCATGGTTGCTGCCATGTCACAATCGGGCCAATCCAACAAATCCCGGAACTGTTGCAAAACCGCAACATATTCTAAACGCACAGCAATTTTTGTTTGATTTAAGACAAGGCCATGCGAATTTGATTTTATGATGGATTCTCAAAATATACCGGCAGCTCAAGCTACAACGCTCAATTTTAAATACGTGCCGCGCCCCGGACTTTTAAAAATTGCCCTGATCAATTTCTTCCTTACGCTCATCACGCTGACTATTTATCGGTTCTGGGCCAAGACCAATACGCGCAAACATGTCTGGAGCTGCATTCACATTAATGGTGAGCCATTGGAATATACTGGCACTGGCGGCGAATTGTTCAAAGGCTTTCTGGTTGTGTTTGGGTTGATCATCCTGCCCTTCAGCCTCTTGCAAAAAGGTTTGCAGATTTATTTGGGCGATCAACATCCAGCGGTTATTGGGCTCTTCTTCCTTTTCATTTTGTTCACGTATGTGATGTTTGGATTTGCACTTTACAAACAGCGCAAATACCAACTCTCGCGCACATTGTGGCGCGGCATTCGCGGCACCATGGTCGGCTCTGCCATGACTTACTCCCTCACCTATTTTGGGTCTTTGCTGGCGAGGTATTTTTCATTTGGCTGGGCCACGCCCGCCATGAACACCACATTGCAAGAACAAATGATTGGCGACATGCGCTTTGGCGATGCCGCGTTTAAATTCAAAGGTCGAGCAGGTCCGCTTTATCCAACGTATGCCCTGTGCTGGTTCCTGACTTTAATTGTTTTTATTGCAGCCGTCAGCTTTGCTTCCTATGAAGCTGCCACATGGTTTGGGACAGAACTTTCGAATGCTTACGATTCAATTTTCAACCGTCCTGACAACACTGAACCCCCGCGCCGAACGCTGGAAATCATCGGCTTTGTAACCCTTATCATCATTGCAGCACTGCTCACATTCCTCGTTATCGTTCCAATGTTATGGGCAATCTACACTGCCAAAGAAATTCGAACCTTTGCCAACTACACCCGCTTTGATGGCGCCCAATTCCACCTGAATGCCACCGCCCCCAGCATGATATGGTTGGCCATCAGCAATTTGCTGCTGTTCATATTCACATTGGGTATTGCCAGGCCCTATGTGGTCCAGCGCAGCGTGCGTTATGTCTTTGATCGTCTGAGCCTTGAAGGCGCCATAGACATTGATCGTATCCAACAATCGCAGGCGGCTTTACCAAAGCGCGGCGAAGGCTTGGCCGATGCCTTTGAATTGGGAGCGTGGTGATGGCAACTGCGGCTACATATTTTGATGGAAAATCAGCGCGGGATCGCAATGTAACCGTCGTTGCCGCCGGAAATTCAATTCTCTTCTCCGGACCCGATGTTCCCCCAACAAGTTGGAGCCTCAGTGGCTTGCACCCGGTCGATGCCCCCTCACCCGGCCAACCTTACAGATTAACCCACGACAATCAGCCCGGTGCCAGGTTGATAATCCGGGATGATCAGTTTGTTAAATCGCTCATTGCCAGCTCTCCGCATCTCAAAGGTGGATATTCCAAGAGGGATATAGGAAGCGTAGTCGGTTGGACTTTAGGTGGCCTCACAACAGTTGCAGTCCTCGGTTATCTCTGCCTCACCTTGTTGCCAGACCGCGTGGCAAAAATCTTGCCAAACGACTGGCGCAATAAGGTTGGTAAAGAAATGGAGCAATCTGTTGTGGAAGGGGCGCGAGCGTGCACGACGCTGGCTGGCGAGGCAGCACTCGGTGCGCTCATCGGAAATCTAGCCCAAGGCGCACCCGACATGCCACCAATCTCAGTTCATATTTATGATTTAAATGTTTTGAACGCTTTTGCTGTGCCCGGTGGCAACATTATCGTCACACGAAAGCTGATTGAAGCCGCGGATAGCCCTGAGGAGGTTGCTGGCGTTTTGGCTCATGAAATTGGTCACGTTTATCACCTTCACCCCGAAGCCCAGCTTGTGCGCCTGACGGGGATAGACGTGTTGACCAGCGTGTTCACCGGAACTAAAGGCGGCAATATGACAACAAACATGGCCTTCCTTGCCACACTATTGAAATACTCCCGCGAAGCCGAAAAAGAAGCCGACGCCTATGCACTCGAAACCATGCAGAAGGCTTCCATCGATCCGATGGGACTTAAGACGTTTTTCGAAAAAGTTTTAAAGCTTGAGGGTGGCACCAGCAAAGATGAAGGGGCTTTCAAGGCCTTGGGCAACATCTTTGCCACCCATCCCGGAACTGAAGAGCGAATCAAAGATATCACACCCCTACCAGCGGGACAAAAAGCTATTCCAGCTCTCAGCCCTGTCCAATGGCAAGCTTTAAAAAGTATGTGTGAAAAGTAACGGCATAACCGTTACTCTTCGCTGTCGTCGCCCGCCTCTTCAGAAATGCCTTCGACTGAAACCACTTTTTCACCTTCAGCAGTATCAATCACACGAACACCTTGGGCATTGCGTCCGGTTTTACGAATGCCTGCAACCGGGCAGCGAATAAGCTGACCACCATCCGTCACCAGCATAATTTCATCGCTGTCTTCGACCGGGAATGAAGCCACCAACGGTCCATTGCGTTCGTTCACAATCATCGCCGTGATACCCTTACCGCCGCGATTGGTGATCCGGTAGTCATAGGATGAAGACCGCTTCCCATAACCATTGCAAGACACTGTGAGAACAAATTGTTCGGCCGCACCCATAGCGATATAACGCTCTTGCGAGAGGGTTGCTTCGGCAGAAACTTCCTCGTCAGAAGCTACCTCTTCAACATCTTCACCAGCAATTGCGCGCGACATTTTAATATATGCGCTGCGTTCGTCAGAAGTTGCTTCAACATGATGAAGGATCGACATGGAGATCACGTGGTCTTTGCCTTCAAGCTTGATGCCGCGAACACCTGTTGAGCCACGGCTTGCAAATACCCGAACATCTGTCACAGCAAAGCGAATAGATTGACCATGCGCAGTTGTCAGCAACACGTCATTATCGTCGCTGCAAATATCAACGCCCGCGATGGCATCGCCCTCTTCCAATTTCATGGCAATCTTGCCACCGCGATTGATGCTTTCAAATTCTGAAAGTTCGTTGCGGCGCACATCGCCACTGCGGGTCGCAAACACAATTTGCATGGTGGCCCAGCTTGCCGCATCCTCTGGCATGGGCATGATAGTTGTAATGCGCTCGCCTTGCGCCAGTGGCAGCAAATTGATCATAGCCTTGCCGCGCGCCTGTGGATTGCCAATTGGCAAGCGCCAACATTTCATCCGGTAAACCATGCCCTTCGATGAGAAGAACAAAATCGGCGTGTGGGTGTTGGCTACAAAAAGTTTAGTTACAAAATCTTCGTCGCGAACTTGCACACCAGCCCGGCCTTTGCCGCCACGGCGTTGCGCACGGTAAGCCGAAAGTGGAACTCGCTTCACATAACCAGCATGGCTAACTGTCACCACCATGTCTTCACGTTGAATGAGATCTTCGTCTTCAACTTCGCCCTCGTTTTCCATAATCTCAGTGCGGCGCGGAGTGGCAAACTCAGTTTTAATGTCAGTAAGTTCAGTTTTGATAATGTCTTGAACCCGGGCCCTGGAACCCAAAATCTCTAGATAGTCTTTAATTTCAAGCGCCAGTTTTTCCAGCTCATTGGAAATTTCCTCCAGACCCAAAGCCGTCAAACGTTGCAGGCGCAATTCCAAAATGGCGCGGGCTTGCTCATCAGACAAAACATACGTGCCATCATCACGAAGGCCATGGCGCGGGTCGGCAATCAGCGCAATCAAGGGCTCCAGATCACGCGCAGGCCAAGCCCGTGCCATCAAGGCCACGCGGGCCTCAGCTGCATCCTTTGATCCACGGATCAATTTGATCACTTCATCTATGTTGGCAACTGCAATTGCCAAACCCACTAAAACATGCGCGCGGTCGCGGGCTTTGCGCAACATGAATTTGGTGCGCCGCGTAATCACCTCTTCGCGGAAAGAGATAAACGCCTGCAACAAATCTTTTAGGTTCATGGTCTCAGGGCGACCACCATTCAAGCAAACATTGTTAATGCTGAAAGTGCCTTGCAATGGCGAGAACCGATAAAGCTGGTTGAGCACAACATCAGCCACTGAATCGCGCTTCAGCTCGACCACAACCCGCATTCCCTCTCGCGAGCTTTCGTCGCGAATATCGGAAATGCCTTCGATCTTTTTATCACGCACCAAATCCGCAATGCGCTCCACCATCATGGCTTTATTCACTTGATAGGGAATTTCAGTGATGATCAAAGCTTCACGGTCTTTGCGAATTTCTTCTACGCTCACACGACCGCGCATCACAACTGATCCGCGCCCTGTATGAAAAGCAGATTTTATACCAACGCGTCCAAGAATCATGCCTCCAGTAGGAAAGTCCGGGCCGGGAATAACATCAATGAGATCTTCAATGCCAATTTCAGGATTTTCCATCACCGCTAAAGTGGCATCGATCACTTCGCCCAAATTATGCGGCGCCATATTGGTGGCCATGCCCACAGCAATGCCGCCTGAACCATTGACCAGCAAGTTTGGAAACTTGGCAGGCAACACATTGGGTTCACGCTCAGTATTGTCATAGTTAGATTGAAATTCGACTGTGTCTTTGTCGATGTCATCCATCAACGCGTGAGCAGGTTTGGCCATGCGCACTTCGGTATAACGCATAGCCGCCGGAGGATCGCCATCCACCGAACCGAAATTGCCTTGACCATCAATCAGCGGCAGTCGCAGCGAAAAGTCCTGCGCCATGCGCACTAAGGCATCGTAAATTGATTGATCACCGTGTGGATGGTATTTACCGATGACGTCGCCCACAACACGGGCCGACTTGCGGTAGGCCTTGTTGAAGTCATAACCATTTTCATTCATCGAGAACAGAATGCGGCGATGCACAGGCTTCAAGCCGTCGCGCACGTCAGGCAGCGCTCGGCTCACGATAACGCTCATTGCGTAATCGAGGTAACTTTTCCGCATTTCCTCTTCGATTGAAATGGGTGAAATCTCGTTGGGATTGGCAGGCGGCAGGCCGGCTTTATCTTTGTCTTTATCGACCACGGAGGACTATAACCTTTGTCTAATACTGGCGCTGACAGCACTGCAACGAACCAGAGAGATTCGCGCAAAATCTGTAACCAGATACTAGACTTTTGGCGCCTTCAGGGCAATCAAGGAAAGGCTTTGTAAGCCTTTAAATCCGTCGGAAAGTGAACCCACTGCCATGATATTGGCCGCCACTGCGCACCAAGCCAGAACAGCGTGCTTGCCCGCCCAGCCACTTGTGCCAAGCGATGCAAAGTTTGTCGCCCGACATTGTCCATGTGCCCGAATCGCGTTCACTTTTGGATGCGCCCACGACGGTGCCATTGGGCTTCATTGTGATAGTCATGCTCACTGCATTGTAAAGTGTCACGACATAGCGTCCGGGTGCCAAACGCTGAAGTTCTGCAGCACTTAAAGCAGTGCCAGCTTGAGCGTTTGGTGCAAGAATAAACAATACCGTTGCTGCGCAAGCAGCTCGCAAAAACTGTTTCATATTGGCCTCACTGATTTATGTTGCAGTGCAACAAGTCTAAAAATGTGGGCAAACTATGACGACTGACTCAGAAAGGCACTTCATCGTCCAAATCGCGATTAAAGCTGGCTGGCTTTGCAGCTGCTCGTGGACGGTCCATCGGGCTGGATGAACCAAACTCGTCACCACCGCCATAGCTTGAACTGTCGCCTCCACCACTCGGCTTGCCGCCAAGCATAGTGAGTGTGCCACTGAAATTCTGCAGTACCACTTCGGTAGTGCGAACCTCAACACCTTCCTTATTGGTGTATTTGCGGGTTTGTAATGACCCCTCAATATAAACAGTCGAGCCCTTTTTAAGGTACTGCTCGGCAATTTTCGCCAAGTTTTCATTGAAAATAACAACGTTATGCCATTCGGTTTTTTCTTTGCGCTCGCCAGAAGATTTATCGCGCCAGGTTTCAGATGTTGCCAAACCAAAAGAAACAATTGGTTTGCCATCCTGAGTATGGCGCACTTCAGGGTCTTTGCCCAAATTGCCCACCAAAATCACTTTATTCACTGAACCAGCCATATCACTCAATCTCCCGTTTGAAACTTACTTAGTCCATTTCTTTCCCAAGCGCACGGATTGGCTTTGCGCCATCCACAGTTCTTGATATGTTCTATTTTAACGCAAAAAACAAGGCCCCAGATTATTCAAAATCTGGAACCCTCATTTTTTGTATCGCATCTTAAGTGCGCGCTAAAAGCTGAACCAATTTGCCAAAACGGCTTGAGCCACGCTTGTTAGCAACTGCAACAGGCTTCACATCATGCATCATAGCAGTGGTGTAAACTTCTGAATACGCATTGAAAATCCAGTTATTCATAATCTTTCTCCGTTCAAATATTCTCTTGAACCTTAGATACTCTTCGCACACGCAAACTACAAACTGCTTAACCTGACATGACACGTAACAAAAAGTTACACACTTGCTAACAAATGGTTTATATCTGTTCTATGGCAAGACGACTCCCCTCCCTGAATGGCCTCAAAGCTTTTGAAGCTGCTGCCCGCAACGAAAGTTTCACCGATGCGGCAGCAGAACTGTTTGTGAGTCATGCCGCTATCAGCCGTCACATAAAGGAGCTGGAAGAATATCTGGGCACACAGCTTTTCACCAGAACCGGTCGCGGCGTGGAGCTCACAGAACCCGGCACAAGATTTGGCATCCAGCTCACTCCGATCTTTGATCAGTTAGCAGATGCCTCGCGCGAAGCCGCAGCAGTGGGCGATGTGCGTAGCCTCAAGGTGTCTGTTGAACCAGCCATCGCCTCGCGCTGGCTGGTAGGAAGGCTCGGCCGCTTTAATCAGTTGCACCCCGATATTGAACTCAGCATCGATCCCACATCGAGGCTCGTCGATTTTTACGCCGACGATGTAGAGTTAGGCATTCGATACGGCCTCGGTGGTTGGGATGATGTGGATGCAGTGAAACTTTCTGACGTGGTTGTTTTTCCCGTTTGCGAGCCAAACTTGATTAAGGACGACCCACACATCATCCCGCCCGGCCTTTCAGAATACAATCTGCTGCATGAGGACCGCAAGCAATGGTGGGCAGAATGGCTTTTGGCGGCTGGTGTTAATGGCGTTGCGGATTGGCGAGGCACAACTTTTCAAAATCACCTCGCTTTGGAAGCGGCAGAAGCTGGCCAAGGCTTTGCCTTGGGTGATCAAATTCTATGTACCGACAGTTTGTTGGAAGGTTGGCTCGCCCGCCCCTTCACGTTCGATATGAAAGACCACGGCGCATATTATGTCGTGCGCAAGAAAGGTAGCCGTGAATCAGCACCTGCCCGTGCCTTTCGCGAATGGTTATTGGGCGAAGTTGTGGAAACCAACAGAAAATTTCAACAATTCAAAGCCCAAGCCTTGAAGCCACACGCAAAGTAAGCCACCACTGGATTTGAAATATGGAATCGAATCTCTCATGGCTGCCAAACCAAAATATGATTGCTTAAAATGCCCCGGCTATTGCTGCTCGTACCCCGTGATCGAAGTTCACAAAAGAGACGCCGTGCGCATTGCCAAGCATTTCGATTTGCCATTAGAAAAAGCTGAGAAGAAATATTTCAAAAAAGCCCATGGCTATGAGCGCATCATGCGCCGCAAGGTCGATACGATTTACGGTAAGATTTGCCAGTTCTTTGACACAGTTGAACGCCGCTGCACCATCTACCATGCACGGCCCTCCACCTGCCGCATATTCCCCGGTGAAGGTCACTGTGGCTATTATGATTTCTTGAAATTTGAACGCGCCGGACAAGAAGACGAAACTTTCGTGTCCACCACCGACCATAGCGAAAACTGATCACACGACACTCAACTAAGTGTGATCGCTTGCCTTGTGATGGTGATTTCTAATTTGTGAACCATCCAACTAACTTCGGGTCAGTCAGGCAAACAAGTTGTCGGACACAAGATTAAACTCCGAAGGAAAAAATCATGATCAAAGCAATTCTCACTTCAGTCGCCCTCACAGTTGCATTGGCTGGCGGCGCATCAGCTGCAACCATGGCCCCGATGAAGAAAATGGATCACATGAAGAAGATGGACAAGATGTCCCACAAGTGCGGCAAAGGCATGATGATGGACCACGGCAAATGCAAGGTTGACCACATGATGAAGAAAATGAAGAAGTAATTTCTTCAACAAAGAATTGAAGAGCCGGTGATTTTTCACCGGCTTTTTTATTTTGTAATGAACAAAGCTTAATCTACCTTACGTCCAATTAACTACCCAACAATTCGGTCCTGTTCCAATATGCAGCCATGGCGCAGCATGAAAACTGCGGCAGAAAACAAAATCTGCGCGACTAACGGTGCCGGGCAGAACCACTAAAAAATTCAAAATTAAATCAGGAGTTAAAACCATGAACATTCGTGTTCTCGTGGCCAGCGCCCTTGCGCTTGGCGTTCTTGCGACCGCTGCAAATGCACTCTCAGTCGTAAACCAAGATGATGCAGCCTACACTTTAAAAATTACGCCCAAAACTGGCAAGGCCATTGATTTCGCGATCAAAGCAAAAGCGACAGCTGATGTGGATTGCAAAGATGGTTGCACGATCGCCCTCAATGGCAAAACCCAAGTTTTTGACGGCAAAACCGTAAAAATTATGATCAAGGCTGCTGCCATCGTTCTTAAGTAATTTCCAAAATCATTCCCACAATCCAATAAAAGGAAAACACTATGTTTAAATCAATTCTCGCTGCCGCCCTGCTCACATCAGTTCTCGTTACCGGAGCAATGGCTGCCACTCCAGCAGCCAAAACCACCGCGTTGCCAAAACCAAAAACCGTGATGGTCCATAAAATTGCTATGAAAAAACCAATAGCCATGATGCACCATTGCGCAAAGGGCCTCCATTACGCAAAAGGCAAGTGTGTCAAGTAACCCTAAAAAATTAAGCCCCGCTGCGACAGTCACTGCGCCAGCGGGGCCCTCAATAGTTCGAGTTTTAGCTTGAAGTGATCCGGATGAATCCGAACCTGTTAAACGTAAAAACGTCTCAATAGAAAATTACATATTGTGGTGTGGCATTTCAGCTTAGAGCTTCCGATATTCGGTCGGCAGTTAATCCGAAATGTGATCACTAAAACCTGTGATCGTTATTGGTACTTAGGTGGAGTCATAAGCTGCTCCTCAACTGTTAATCTGAAGGCCCAAACCAGCGCCAATCACTGCTGCTGATGGTCATAATGTTGGACTCATTACGCAGAATGTCAAGACAGAAATACGTCATGCTGAATTTTTAATGAACGCCGTAATCTCTTTCAAAAACACTGCACCAAATTGTTCCTGCTTGGCTTCTCCAACGCCGTGAACTTCACCAAAATCCCAACGCGTGAGAGGAATGCGCGCAGCCATGTCAATCAAACTTTTGTCGGAGAAAATAACATAGGCTGGAACGCCACGCGACTTTGCAAGCTTCATGCGCAAGGCCTTGAGGTGCACCAGCAATGCTTCCGAACGCGGATCGAAATGTGCGGTGGCTGCTGCAACATTCTCTTTCCTCAGTGTACGGACGGTTTTTCGATCGCCAGTCTGGTCAAACGATACATAACCCAAACACGCATCGCAATTGTTGCAAGGCTCAGTCGTTTCGCCAAAATATTGCAACAACACTTGGCGGCGACAGGTGGGTGCCTGCGCAAAATTAACGAGGCTGCGTAGCCGCGCATGTTGCATCTTGGTGTGGCGCTCATCGCCGTCCTCGGCATCAATAAATTTGCGGCGCATCACCACATCTTGCATACCGAAAATCATGTGAGCATCGGCTGCTTCGCCATCGCGTCCGGCCCGCCCGATCTCTTGGTAATATGCATCCAAAGTGGCTGGCAAATCCGCGTGAAAAACAAAGCGCACATCGGGCTTATCAATCCCCATGCCAAAGGCGATGGTGGCGCAAATAATAACCCCCTCCTCCGCCATAAAAATTTCTTGGTTTTCACTGCGCACCGAAACGGGAAGCCCCGCATGATAGGGCAAAGCTTTATAGCCTTCGTCCTTCAATACCTCAGCCCATTTTTCCACGCTTTTACGCGAAAGCGCATAGACAATGCCGCTCTCGTCCTTATGGTCTTTGAGAAAATTCAGCATTTGTTTAGTGCTATTGGTCTTAGGCTCCACCGCCAATTTAATATTGGGCCGATCAAAGCCCGAGACGAATACATCCGCCGATCCACCGAAAATTTTGGCCACCATATCGCGCCGCGTAGCTTCATCGGCAGTCGCCGTAAACGCTCCAATGGGCACGCCTGGAAAAGAAGTTTTCAAATTTTGCAGCGCATCATATTCGGGGCGAAACGAAGCGCCCCATTGCGAAATGCAATGGGCTTCGTCAACAGCAATCAACACAACATTCAAACGTTGAAGGGCGGCAATCATCCGGTCTGTCATCAAGCGTTCCGGCGCTAGGTACAAAATACGCGTAACTCCCGCCGCCACGCGATTCCAAATCTCAACATTATCCTCACGAGAGGCAGTCGAATTAATCGTCTCGGCAGCAACCCCGGCCAGCTTCAACGCGGCCACTTGATCTTGCATCAAAGCCACCAAAGGCGAGACAACAATTGTCAGCGCGTTCTTAACCAATGCCGGAATTTGAAAGCACAATGACTTGCCAGACCCTGTGGGCATAACGGCCAGCACATTCCGCCCAGCCAGCAAACTATCCACAATAGCCTCCTGCCCCGGCCTGAAACTGTCATAGCCAAACACATCGCGAAGAATTTTATGCTTGGCCAAGTGAGCGCCCCAGAATCATGTGTGGATATCCTTAAACTGCTGACACCTGATCGCCGTAACACCTGCTTAAGTGCAAGGTAAATTTGCAAGCGATACAACATAAGTGGAAACAGTGGATATGACTCAAGTCAGCTTGGTAACGGGCGCATCGGCAGGACTGGGCGAGAGATTTGCTCGCAATCTTGCAGCTGAGCACAAGAATCTTGTTTTGGTGGCCCGCCGCGCCGACAAATTAGAAATACTCGCCACTGAATTGCGCAAAGCCCACGGCGTTGAAGTGTTTGTCGAATCAGCTGATCTTTCAGAGCCTGGTGCTGTGAAAAACTTAATGGCGCGGCTGGCCAACCAAAAGCTTGAAGTTGAATGCCTAATCAACAATGCAGGCTTCGGGCTAAACGGCAATTTCGCTGAACTAGATGGCGAAAAACAATCCGCCATGATCACCCTGAATTGCACAGCACTCACCGAACTCTGCCATGCGGTGCTGCCGGCCATGATCGCCAGAAAATCTGGCTCCATTCTGAACGTGGCTTCCACTGCTGCTTTCCAAGCGGGTCCATTGATGGCTGTATATTACGCGTCCAAAGCCTATGTGCTCAGCTTCAGCGAAGCCTTGCATGACGAAGTGAAACAGCACGGCATCCACGTGACTGCACTGTGCCCCGGACCCACCGCAACGGAATTTTTCAGTCAAGCCAACATGGGCAGCAGCCTCTTGGTCAAACTGGCCCGTGGACCAGGTCAGGTTGTGGCCGATGGCTTGCGTGCCTTGAAAAGCAATCACGCAATTGTCATCTCTGGGATGTTAAATAAACTGCTGGCACAGTCCACAAGGTTTACGCCGCGCTTCATCACCCGCAAACTCGCCAAATCTCTCCAAAGCTAGTATCATACTGTTTGACGAAATGGGGCTCAAAAACCCGTTTCGCGACTACTTAATAAATTTGAACACGAGGATCATCGCCAAACTATAGGCCATCAAGCCTCCAACGATCATGTAAAGATGAAATCTTTCCATAACTGAGGACGTAGCTTTGTCCTTGACGGTCGCGAGCAGCTGCGGCCAAGTGTAGGACACGAAATCGCCTTGGGACATTAAGTTTACCAGCACACCGTTTTTGTCAACAATTGGCAAATGACGGAAACGTTCATTCGACATGACCCTCAGCCAATCAACAACCATATCGTCTTCTGTTGCGAGCTTTAGTTCCGTGCTCATCACTGCAGAAATTGGAGTTTTGTGCGGATCTAAGCCTTTTGCCAAAATGCGCCGCATAAAATCACGCTCAGTGATAATGCCCACAGGTTTTCTATTTTTATCGACAATGACACTTGCACCATAATTTCGTTCCGCCAGCAATTTCACCGCAGTGAAAACATTGTCATCGGGACTGAATGTAATGACCGACGCTTTGGTTTTGAATTCTATGCGATCTTTGATTTTCATTTTGATATCTCCCGCAGTGGTTACGATTAAAGTGTCGAAACGGATGTGAATGTATAGTTTGAACTCGCAACGACGTTCTTTGTGGATATCGCAAAACTGTTGACACGCGTTCGCCGTATCCCTGTCATGCTATGCTGCCAGTTCTTGCCTTTGTTCTCTCTTTGATCTAGTGAAAGCCCATGTCATTAAAACGAGTCATCTCTGTTCAGGGTGCGCGCGAGCACAATCTGAAAAACATCTCCGTCGAATTGCCGCGCGATAAGTTGATTGTCTTCACGGGCCTCTCTGGCTCAGGCAAATCATCGCTGGCGTTCGATACGATTTATGCTGAAGGCCAGCGCCGCTATGTGGAGTCTCTCTCCGCCTATGCACGGCAATTTTTGGAAATGCAGCAGAAGCCAGATGTGGACCAGATTGATGGTCTCTCTCCCGCCATTTCCATCGAACAAAAAACCACCAGCAAAAATCCGCGCTCCACTGTGGGAACAGTTACCGAGATTTATGATTATCTGCGGCTTCTCTATGCGCGCGTGGGCATACCATATTCGCCAGCCACGGGCTTGCCCATCGAAGCGCAGTCTGTCACGCAAATGGTGGACCGCACTTTGGCGCTGCCCGAAGGCACCAGGCTTTATCTGCTTGCCCCAGTGGTGCGTGGCCGCAAGGGCGAATATAAAAAGGAATTCGCCGATTACCAAAAGAAAGGTTTCCAGCGCGTCAAAGTTGACGGTGCGTTTTATGAAATTGACGCGGTGCCCGTACTCGATAAAAAATTCAAGCATGATATTGACGTGGTGGTCGACCGCCTTGTGATCGGTCCCGATCTTGCCACGCGCCTCGCTGACTCATTCGAAACAGCACTGAAGCTGGCCGATGGTCTAGCTATTGCCGAATTTGCCGATAAGCCTTTGCCCGCGTCGCAAACCAAAGAAGACAGCGCTAACAAATCAGCCAACGAAACCCATGAGCGCGTGATCTTCTCGCAACGCTTTGCTTGTCCTGTTTCTGGCTTCACCATTGATGAAATTGAACCGCGCATTTTCTCGTTTAACAATCCCTTCGGAGCCTGCCCGGCCTGCGATGGCCTTGGCACGGAATTGAAGTTTGAACCGGACATGGTGGTGCCGGACCAAAGCCTGTCTCTGCGTCAAGGTGCCATTGCCCCTTGGGCCAAGACCGGGGCCACCTCGCCCTATTACACGCAAACGTTGGAAGCCCTCGCCAAGCATTATAAATTCACCATGACAACGGCTTGGAATAAACTGACCAAGCAAGCCCGCGAAGTTGTGCTGAACGGCACAGGCGAAGAAGAAGTGACCATCACGTATGATGATGGCTTGCGCTCCTATAAAACCAAAAAGGCCTTTGAAGGTGTGATTGGCAACATCGAGCGGCGCTGGCGCGAGACCGATTCAGAATGGATGCGCGAAGAGCTGGCGCAATATCAATCCGACCATGAATGTTCGGTGTGCAAAGGTTTTCGCCTGAAGCCACAAACCTTGGCCATCAAAATCGCTGGTTTGCACATTGCGCAAGTGTCGGAATTTTCAATCCGCAACGCTGATAAATGGTTTGGCGAATTGGATTCGAAACTGACCAAAAAACAAAATGAAATTGCCGTTCGCATTTTGAAAGAAATTCGCGACCGCCTGAAATTCCTCGTTGACGTGGGCCTTGAATATCTCTCGCTCAGCCGCGTGTCAGGCACCTTGTCAGGTGGTGAAAGTCAGCGCATCCGATTGGCATCGCAAATCGGCTCGGGCCTCACAGGCGTGCTCTATGTGTTGGACGAACCTTCCATCGGTTTGCACCAGCGCGACAATGAACGCCTGCTGAAAACGCTCGTGCATTTGCGTGACATTGGCAACACCGTGATTGTGGTGGAGCATGATGAAGACGCCATTCGCTTGGCAGATTTCATGCTCGACATTGGCCCCGGTGCTGGTGTGAATGGCGGGCACATCGTGGCCCAAGGCACGCCTGCCGAAGTGATGGCCAACCCTAACAGTTTGACAGGCCAATATCTCACCGGCTTCCAGCAAGTTCCCATCCCAAACAAGCGGCGCAAATGGGAAAAGAACCGCAGCATTCGCATCACAGGTGCCCGCGCCAACAATCTCAAAAACGTCGATGCTGAAATTCCACTGGGCATTTTCACCTGCATCACGGGCGTATCAGGTGGTGGCAAATCCACATTGATCGTTGATACAGTTTACCGCGCACTGGCCCGCAAGCTGATGGGTTCGCGCGAAGCTCCCTTGGCACACGACGATATCAAAGGCGTTGAACATCTCGATAAAATTATTGAGATTGACCAGACTGCAATTGGAAGAACCCCACGTTCAAACCCCGCCACTTATACGGGCGCTTTCACCTTCATCCGTGATTGGTTCGCAGGCCTGCCTGAAGCCAAAGCACGGGGGTACGGTCCGGGCCGCTTCTCGTTCAACGTCAAAGGTGGGCGCTGCGAAACCTGCCAAGGCGATGGCGTTATTAAAATTGAAATGCACTTCCTGCCGGATGTCTATGTCACCTGCGATGAATGCCGCGGCAAGCGCTATAACCGCGAGACATTGGAAATTAAATTCAAAGACAAATCCATCGCCGATGTGCTGGATATGACTGTGCAAGAAGGCGCTGACTTCTTCCGCGCCGTGCCAAGTGTGCGCGATAAAATGGACACTCTGGCAAGAGTAGGCCTCGGCTACATCAAAGTCGGACAACAAGCCACAACGCTCTCAGGCGGCGAAGCCCAGCGCGTGAAACTGGCGAAGGAACTTGCCAAACGCGCCACAGGCCGCACGCTCTATTTGCTCGACGAACCCACCACGGGCTTACATTTCCATGACGTGAAAAAACTGCTGGAAGTGCTGCACCAGCTCGTCGACCAAGGCAACACCATGGTGGTGATCGAGCACAACCTAGAAGTCATAAAAACCGCTGATTGGGTGATAGACCTAGGTCCCGAAGGCGGTGACGGCGGCGGCGAAATCGTAGCAGTCGGAACGCCCGAAGATGTAGCCAAGGTGGCCAAGAGTTACACCGGGCAGTATTTGAAGGGCGTATTGCGCAGGCCGAGGAAAGAGGCGGCGGAGTGAGAGAGACATTTCAAATCGTCAAAGACCTAGTGAACGTGGGAAAGTTCCGCATTTCGCAGCATGGCGACGAAGAAATGAGAGAAGATGGCATTTATTTAACGGCTCTGCTGAACTCAATAGAAAGTGCTACCGTTGTTGAAGACTATCCAGACGCTTGGAAAGGGCCTACCGTATTACTTATGCAGGAATTTGAAGGCTTAAAATTTCATGCTACATGGGGTCTAAGCAAATCGACACCAGACATTGCAACCCTGATAACAGCCTATTTGCCCGACGCAAACAAATGGACACCCGATTTTATGAAAAGGTTGAAGCCATGAACCATCAAGTTACTAAAACAATTCGCGAAGGCAAACTTATGGCCGAAGTGAAAGTTACCCTTATCCCCGATGATGGAGCATGGGGACCCTACCTTTCGGCTGACGATTCTTTAAAGTTGGAGCGCGTAAGGCTGGCCTTAAAATCTGGCGACCGTGCTTCAGCCGCAAAAGAAGCAACCATTTTTGAAGTGTCGCGTTTTGCTGCTGAGTAGACTGATACACATCTTAAATTACAACGGAGCGCCAATTAAAATGAAAGCTACCAAGACAATAATTGCTTGGACAGCATTTCGGTGACAGCGAACACAATTCTACAATTCCCCCTCCACCCGTCATCCCCGCGAATACGGGGATCCAGCTTTGATCCTAACTGCAAAGTGAAGAAAGCTGGGCCCCTGCCTTCGCAGGGGTGACGGTAGACAGAAACTAAGGAAGGGACCTCATCAGTCGCTTCGCGCCAGCTTCTCCGGAGGAGAAGCGTGAATTCACGCACCGCTCTGACATATTTCACCCTTCTCCTTTGGAGAAGGTGGCCCAACGGGCCGGATGAGGTCCCTCGCTCCTAACTCCGTCCCTCACACCCTCCGCGACCACCAAACCCCAATCACCCCCGCCACAGCCAACAAGCCGCCGCGCCAAATCCATGGGCTTTGGTCAATCATGAAGCTGGAAACAGGATAGCGAATAATGCCGGCACCCTGCCCCATCCATATCACCCCCGCCACAATTGCCAGCGCACCAACACCGAAAACTCCATTTTTGATAATTTTCAACAGTCTGCCCCTAATTGCATCTTAGCTTGTTACAGTTATAGTCTTGTGCTAGGTGGTTAATACTTATTTTAAACACACAAGGAAAATTATAAATGCTCAACGGAATTATCCCTGCTTCACAATCTGGCAATCTTCATGCGGCTCTTCGCATTATGACTGGCCTACTTTTGCTTGCTCACGGCATGACTAAGCTTTTGCATTGGCCAGCCACTGATTATTTTCCAGCTGATCAAGCGCTGCCACCTTTGATGTTGGTTGCTGGTATTCTTGAGCTTGTTGGCGGCGTTCTGATTGCGGTTGGTGCTTTCACACGCCTGACTGCCTTCATTCTTGCTGGCGAGATGGCAGCAGCTTATTTTATGGCTCACATGTCAAGTTCATTCTTCCCAATTCAAAATGGTGGTGAACTCGCAATCATGTTCTGCTTCGTGTTTCTTTACCTTGCTGCAGCAGGCGCAGGCCCATTCAGCGTAGACGCTTCACGCAAATAATCGTCCCCCCGCAAAATACTAAAGGCCGCAAATCTTGCGGCCTTTTTTATTGGCGCTCCTTGCGCAGCTTCGCCCAAAACTCCAAACGTTTTTTCACATCCCGCTCAAAGCCACGCTCCACAGGATCATAATATTTTTCGCGGCCCATTTCGGGTGGGAAATAATTCTGCCCCGAAAATGCATCCGGCTGATCATGATCATATTGATAACCCGAACCATACTCCTGATCTTTCATCAGCTTGGTGGGCGCGTTAAGTATAATTTTTGGCGGAGCCAATGATCCTGTTTCCTTGGCCCGATCCATCGCCGCTTTAAAGGCCACATAAACCGCATTCGATTTAGGCGCCGTAGCAATGTAAACAACCGCTTGCGCCAAAGCGAGTTCACCTTCCGGAGAGCCTAAAAAATCATACGTGTCTTTGGCAGCCAACGCTTGTTTCACGGCTTCAGGGTCAGCCAACCCCACATCTTCAATGGCCATGCGCACAATGCGCCGCGCCAGAAACAGCGGATCTTCGCCAGCCGTCAGCATGCGCGCCAAATAATATAATGCCGCATCAGGATCCGACCCGCGCACAGATTTATGCAAAGCTGAAACCAGATTATAATGTCCATCGGCCGCCTTGTCATAAAGCGGCAGGCGTTTGGATACAGCCTTGCCCAACGCTTCAGAATCCAGCACCGTGCCGTCCGGCACAGCCGCAAAAACCTCTTCCACCAAATTCAAAAAATAACGGCCATCACCATCAGCCATGTTAATGAGTGCTGCCCGCGCATCCGCATCAACTGGCAAGACCCGCTTTTCATACAATTCGGCACGATTGATCAGTGCACTGAGGAATTCAGGCTCCAGCCTATCCAACACCAAAACTTGCGCGCGCGAGAGTAAAGCCCCGTTAAGTTCAAACGATGGATTTTCAGTAGTGGCCCCCACCAGAGTGATTGTGCCATTCTCCACATAAGGTAAAAATGAATCTTGCTGAGATTTATTAAAGCGATGAATTTCGTCGACGAACAATAGAGTCGCCCGCCCCTGCTCGCGGCGCATTTTGGCCTGTTCGAAAACTCTTTTCAAATCGGCAACACCGGAAAATATAGCCGACATTTGCTCGAACACGAGACCCGTCTCACCAGCCAGCAACCGCGCAATGGTGGTCTTGCCCGTGCCTGGTGGTCCCCATAAAATGATTGAGGGAATGCGCCCCGAAGCCAGCATCCGCGTGAGCGAACCTTGTGGCCCCACCAAATGATCTTGCCCCACAACTTCAGACAATTTGCTTGGACGCAATCGATCCGCAAGAGGCCTCGGCCCCTCTTTGGTCACACCACCTGCATCAAACAAAGACGACATCAGCCAATCCGTAAATAGGCTTTTCGACCAGCCCGCATAAAACCAATCACCCACCGCGTTGGGGCCTTTTGCAACACAGTGCGCAAAGTTCCAACGGTATCAACGGCAACACCGTTCACATCCAAAATAATATCGCCCTTTCGGAAAAATTGTTGCGCGGGGCCCTGCTTCACATCCAAAGCAACCACGCCAATTGCATCAGACGGCATGCCAACTTCATCAGCAACTGCTGGCGAAAGATTGGCCACCACCAATCCAGCCAGCGGTGTCGCACCACTGATCAAGGTTTGTTGGCGGTTGACAGTTTCTGGTGGAGCCATCATGCGTACTGTGGTTTGCCGTGAGGATGCACCACGCCGAAATTCAATCACGCGGGTTTCCCCCACTCGCGCTGTGGCCACCAAATAGCCCAACTCGCGCGCGTTCTCCAAGGTCTTGCCGTCAATGGCCACAATCACATCGCCACGGCGAAGACCTGCAAGACCAAGTGGACTTTGCGGGTATAGATCAACAATCAATGCGCCTTCAGGCCGCGCAAAATCCAACGAGTCGGCTATGTCGGCGGTTACGTCCTGAAAATCGGCGCCGAGCCAAGGCCGCACAATTTTTGTGCCGTCTTCAGCCGCCTGCAAAACCCGGGCAACCATGTTCGACGGAATTGAAAATCCAATTCCAACGGAACCGCCAGACTTCGAATAAATAGCGCTGTTAATGCCAATCAATTCACCGCGCATATTGACCAAAGCACCACCAGAGTTTCCAGGATTGATGGCCGCATCGGTTTGGATGAAAAACTGGTAATCCGTAATGCCTACACTGGTGCGGGCTAGCGCTGAAATAATACCGCTGGTCACCGTTTGCCCTACACCAAAGGGATTTCCGATTGCTAAAACCAAATCACCGATTTCAAGATTGTCAGAATTGGCCAGAACCAATTGCGGCAAATCCTCATCACCAACATCAATTTTCAGCACCGCCAAATCGGTGCGTTCGTCAGCCAGCAAAATCTTTGCAGCAAATTCACGTTTGTCGGCCAGTGCGACGCGAATGTCCGTTCCGTTTTTAATCACATGATTATTTGTAATGATGAGGCCGGTGCCATCAACGATCACCCCAGACCCTAGTGAGGAACCCACGCGCTCACGTGGCCTCGCTACTCTGCTATCCAAACCAAAAAATTTCCTGAAGAACGGATCATCCAATGGACCGGGTTCTTGAATCTGTTCGGTCTGCTGCACTAAAGTTTTGGCATAAACATTCACCACCGCCGGTGCAGTGCGCTTTACCAGTGGTGCAAAAGACATAGTAATCTCTTGTTTGTTCTGCGGCGCAAATCTGGTTTCTGCTTGGGCGACAGAAAGAGTCACCAAAGCAATCACTAACACCATAAAAATTCGACGCATTTTTGTTCTCCGTTTTGTCTTATCTGCGATCAACTTTTGTCGATAGAATGACCGCCGTTTCAATTCCCGTCACACCGGAAATAACGCCGATCTGATCAATCACCACATCCATCGCTTCTGCCGTCGCAGTTTTGACCAAAGCCATCAAATCAAACTTGCCACTCACCGTTTGCAAAGTTTGAACCGCAATAATTTTACTCACCATCTTGGCGACATCCACTTGGCGGCGCGGCTCTACTGAGATCATAACCATGGCGGAAATACCGCGATCCGAGGGATCTTGAGTAATTTTCACAGTGTAACCTGAAATCACACCCTGCTCTTCCAAACGCTTTAGACGATCTTGGACAGTCGTTCGCGAAACCCCAAGTTTTCGCGCCAGCGAAGCCACAGGTTCTCTCGCATTAGACCGGAGCAGCGCAATAAGTTCTTCATCTTTTGAGGTCAGCATGATTATCGTCGAACTGAGTGTTGAGTCGTCATTATGACGGCGCATCATCCAATTCGCAACATATTGCAGTCTTTATCCCGCTTAAGATCAGCCGCATACCTCGCCCACTGATTCAGGAGAATTCAATGTCCGCAAACGCAAATCCAAACCTCGCCAACGCGCTTCCAGCTGATGCTGCGGCTTTGTCGCAATTGCTGCAACCAGATGAGCCGGTATTTTGTTTTTCGGCGGCATCCTTGGCGGCACGCGCTCAACAGTTTATCAAAAATTTTCCGGGTCTTGTCACATTTGCTGTGAAATCTAACCCGTCTCCGCAAGTGATCCGCACTTTGGCGGCAAACGGCATCACCTCGTGGGATGTGGCATCGGTGCATGAAATGAAGTTTGTGCGCGCCATTTCTCCCAAGGCGCATTTTCATTACCATAACCCCGTGAAGTCACGCCGCGAAATTGAAGACGCTTATCATAATTATAATTGCAAACGCTTCGTCGTGGATTGCCGCGAAGAACTCCAAAAAATTTCAGACATCGTAGGCCAAGATCCAACCGTAGAAATTGCAGTGCGCTTGGTGTTGCCGCGCGACCGTGGCTCATCTGCCCATGACTTTTCAACAAAGTTTGGCGCGCCTGAACACATTTGCGTGGAACTCCTGAAACAAGTGAACGCTCTTGGCTATCAATGCGTTCTCACCTTCCATCCAGGCTCCCAAAGCAAAGAACCGCAAGTCTATGTCCGCCATATTGAAGCGGCTGCCCGTATTGCAAAACTGGCAAGCGTGCCAGTCACCAAGCTTAACGTCGGCGGAGGCTTCCCAGCCAATTACATGCTGTCAACAGCACCAGAACCTGAAGTGTTCTTTCGCATCATTGAAGATGCAGTTGAAAAATATTTCACCGAAGACAATCGCCCAAAGCTGGAATGCGAGCCGGGACGTGGAATGGTAGCCAACTGCATGTCGCTGCTTACCCGCGTTAAATTGGTCTGCACCGATGGCGATGATATTTTTCTAAACGACGGCGTTTACGGCGGCTTGATGGAGTATATGCAAGCGCCTGAACTGAAGCCACCCATGCGCGTAATCCGCGATGGCAAGGAAGTGCACGGCGTCACCAAAGGCTGGAAAGTCTTCGGCCCCACCTGCGATCCTCTGGACGTGCTGCCCCATAATTTAGATTTTGTGGCCAGCCTAAAAGAAGGTGACTTCATCGAGTTCGGCACACTGGGAGCATACGGCATTTCCACCATGACCAAATTCAATGGGTATGGCGACCTGCGCATTGAAGAAGTTGATGAAGTTCTCGTGGTATAATTCAAACAAAAAAGGCGGACCAAACAGTCCGCCTTTTTCATAATTCGAAATCTAAACTTAAGCTGCTACAGCTTCTGCTTCGTCTTTGACGAACACAGGGCCTGAATCTTTGCCCTTGGCTGTCACGTCACGATCAACAAACTCGATCACGGCGACTGGCGCATTATCACCATGGCGAAAGCCTGCCTTCATAATGCGGATGTAACCACCTTGGCGGTCCTTGTAACGGGCAGCCAAAACGTCGAACAATTTCTTCGCTTGTGTTTCATCTTGAATTTGCGAAACCGCTTGGCGGCGCGCATGAAGCGTGCCTTGCTTTGCAAGTGTAATCAGCTTTTCAACAACCGGACGCAAATCTTTTGCCTTTGGCAAAGTTGTTACAATTTGCTCATGCTTAATCAAGGCAACAGCCATGTTCATAAACATTGCTTTGCGGTGGGCAGATGTGCGGTTGAACCGACGACCCTTAAAACCATGATGCATAATATATCTCCTTACTTCACACAGGCCACCTGAGCGGCCATAAATTTCTTAGGGCGATTTTGACTTTCCAAGAAAAGTCAAAACGCTTTAATAATGGCTTTCCATTTTCTTGGCCAGCTCGTCAATGTTTTCTGGTGGCCAATTGGTAACTTCCATGCCGAGATGTAAGCCCATTTGTGCCAGAACTTCCTTGATTTCATTCAGCGACTTGCGACCAAAGTTTGGTGTGCGCAGCATTTCTGCTTCTGACTTTTGGATCAGATCGCCGATGTAGACAATGTTGTCGTTCTTCAAGCAATTTGCGGAACGAACTGAAAGTTCCAACTCGTCCACTTTCTTGAGCAGTGCCGCGTTGAATGGCAGCTCTGAACGAACTTCTTCAACAACCGCAGTCGATGGTTCGCTGAAATTGATGAACACTGAAATTTGGTCTTGAAGAATGCGTGCTGCATAAGCGACTGCATCTTCTGGTGTCACCGCACCATTGGTTTCAACAGTCATAATCAACTTGTCATAGTCAAGGATTTGACCTTCACGGGTGTTTTCAACCCGAAATGAAACGCGGCGTACTGGTGAATAGATTGAGTCAACTGGGATCAACCCAATTGGCGCATCTTCAGCACGGTTGCGTTCCGCAGGAACATAGCCCTTGCCATTGTTTACAGTGAATTCCATGCGCAATTCAGCGCCTTGATCCAAGGTGCAAATAACATGGTCTGGATTCAAAATTTGAACATCTGCAGATTGTTGAATGTCGCTGGCGCGAACAACACCTGGGCCTTCTTTTTTCAGCGTCAGGCGCTTAGGGCCTTCAGCGTGCATAACGAATGCAATTTCTTTGATGTTCATGATCATGTCGGTCACGTCTTCACGCACACCAGCAATCGATGAGAATTCATGCAACACGCCGTCGATTTGGACGGATGTTACTGCGGCACCTTGAAGTGACGACAAAAGAATGCGGCGAAGCGCGTTGCCAAGCGTTGTGCCAAAGCCACGCTCTAATGGTTCAGCAACCACTGTTGCCATACGCTTTTTATCTTTGCCCGATTGAATATCAATCTTTGTCGGACGGATCAGCTCTTGCCAGTTCTTTTGATTGACCTGCATGTTCATATTCCCGTTAGCCTCCGGAAAGCTAAACTGCTTTCCAAATATCGGTTATTTTTGGCGGCGCAAACCCGGATGGCGCGCGCCGCAGTTTACTTGACTAGATGCGGCGCTTCTTAGGAGGGCGGCAACCATTGTGCGGGATCGGCGTAATATCACGGATCGACGTCACTTGCAGGCCTGCAGCTTGCAGAGCACGAAGAGCTGATTCACGGCCAGAGCCCGGACCAGTCACTTCAACTTCAACAGTGCGCATTCCGTTTTCAATTGCCAACTTAGCAACTTGTTCGCCAGCCAATTGAGCTGCGTAAGGAGTTGACTTACGTGAACCCTTGAAACCCATTTTGCCAGCAGTTGCCCAGCAAATTGTGTTGCCTTGAACATCAGTGATGGTGATAGTTGTGTTGTTGAACGATGCATTGACATGCACCATGCCAGATGACACATTTTTACGTTCTTTACGGCGCGCACGCCCTGCTTCTTTAGCCATTTTTGTCTAGCCTCACTTCTTCTTGCCAGCAATGGCTTTAGCCGGACCCTTGCGGGTGCGGGCGTTGGTGTGTGTGCGTTGGCCACGAACTGGAAGGCCCTTACGATGGCGCAAACCACGGTAGCAACCGAGATCGGTCAAACGCTTAATGTTCATCGAGATTTCACGGCGAAGATCGCCTTCAACTGTGTAATCACGATCGATAATTTCGCGGATCGCCAAGATTTCAGCGTCAGAAAGTTCGTTCACGCGCTTTGAAGCCGGAATCTTCACTTCTGCACAGATCACTTTAGAGTTCACTGGGCCGATACCATTGATGTAACGCAGCGCGATTTCTACGCGCTTGCCTGTTGGAATATTGACGCCTGCAATACGGGCCACGGTGTATCTCCTAATAAGTTCAACAGCTTGCGCTATCTCGTAAAATTCGTTTCATCCATCGAAATCCTTGCACCAAAAGCGCAAGGCCGCACCCAGAGAAGCACCCTCCCCCAAGTCAGCCTGACATCCGACTGAGAATTGCCGTGTCCTTAGAGTGGAATCGCAAGCGCGTCAACCCAAGGAAATGGAAATTCTAAGCCTTTGCCAAGCTCAGCACAGCTTCAACGTCTTGGGTTACTTTCCCAATGTTTGCCATACCGTCAATCACATGCAAATTGCCCATTTCGCGGTAATAAGCCACTAAAGGAGCTGTTTGCGTGTTATAAACATGAAGACGATCACGCACCGTCTTTTCATTATCATCAGCGCGGCGTGTAAACTCAGTTGAGCCACACACATCGCACGTGCCAGCCGCTTTAGGCTTGGAGAAATTCTCATGGTAACCTTTGCCACATTTGGCGCATGTATACCGACCTACGATTCGCTGAACCAACGCCTCGTCATCCACTTTCATCTCAATCACTGCGTCAAGCTTCGAGCCACGCTTGATGAGCATCTCGTCTAAAGCGCGAGCTTGCGCTGGCGTGCGCGGAAATCCGTCAAACACCACGCCTTTGGCCACATCAGGCTTATCCAGCCGCTCTGAAACCACATTGATGATCACATCATCAGACACCAGATCACCACGATCCATGATCGCCTTGGCCTTCAGTCCAATGTCTGTGCCGGCAGAAACAGCAGCACGCAACATATCACCTGTAGAAAGTTGTTTGAATCCGTGATGTTCCTCTAGAATCTTGGCTTGTGTACCCTTTCCGGCACCAGGCGGACCTAGAAGAATCAGATTCATTTCCGGCCACCGCGCAAATTGGCTTTCTTCATCAGCTTTTCATATTGCTGCGACAGCAAATGACCTTGGATTTGTGAAACGGTATCAAGCGTTACACTCACCACGATGAGCAAAGACGTACCGCCAAAGTAAAACGGAATTCCGGAATAAGCCACCAGCAACTCTGGCAACAAACAAATCAGAACAATGTAAATGGCACCGATCACAGTTATGCGTGTGAGAATCCGGTCGATGAAGTCTGCTGTTTGATCACCTGGTCGAATACCGAGGATGAAGCCACCAGACTTCTTTAAATTCTCGGCAGTTTCCTTCGGATTGAACATGATCGAAGTGTAGAAGAAACAGAAAAACACAATCAGCAATGCATAGAACAGCAAATAAAGCGGCTTACCATGACCCAGCAATGCCGTGATCTGTTGCAACCATTCAGGGCCTTGACCCGCCGAGAAATTGGCAACTGTTAAAGGCAACAACAGCAACGATGACGCAAAGATGGGCGGAATAACGCCGGCCGTATTTAACTTCAATGGCAGATGCGAACTTTCAGCTTGCGACACGCGCATGCCAACCTGACGTTTAGGATATTGAATAAGCAATCGCCGTTGGGCCCGTTCGAAGAAGATGATAAACGCCACAACAGCCAAGGCCAAAATGAAAATGAACATGATGAGGAACGGCGACATCACACCCGTGCGGCCAAGTTCCAACATAGCGGCAACAGCCGATGGCAGCCCGGCAACAATGCCGGAGAAAATAATGAGCGATGTGCCGTTGCCAATGCCGCGAGCCGTAATCTGCTCACCCAACCACATCAAAAATACAGTGCCGCCTGTCAAAGTAATGACAGTGCTCATAATGAAAAATGGTCCCGGATCAAGCACGACCCCCGGCTGCAGCTGCAAGCCTTTGGCAATGCCGAAAGCTTGAAGCGCGGCTAAAAACACTGTGCCATAGCGGGTGTATTGATTGATTTTTTTGCGGCCCGATTCGCCTTCTTTCTTCAAAGCTTCCAAATGCGGAGACACAGTGGTCATCAACTGCATGATAATGGAGGCCGAGATATACGGCATAATGTTGAGGGCAAAAATTGCCAAACGGCCAAGCGCACCGCCTGCCATGTTATTGACCCAGCCTAAAATGCCTGACGCATTGCTAGCAGCAAATTTCGCCACAGCAACAGTGTCAACACCAGGAATAGGAATGTAGGAACCAAGGCGATAAACAATTAAAGCGCCGAGGGTGAACCACAGACGCTTTTTCAAATCTTCTGATTTGCCCAGCGCACTGAAATTTATATTTGCCGCAAGTTGTTCAGCTGCCGATGCCATGTTCTATCCTTTAGTCGTGTTTGAGACCCCGATATGGGGTCTCAAACAAGAACCATCAACCGTGCGCTTTAACTTCTTCTACGGGACGTGAAACTTTAACGCTTCCGCCAGCTTTTTCGACTGATGCAATGGCACCCTTCGTTGCGTAGAATACTTCAAACTTCAAAGCGGTTTTCAATTCGGCATTGCCGATCAAACGAACACCAGCTGCTAATTTTGTAATTACGCCAGCTGCGTAAAGCGCTTCAGCCGTAATTGGATTTTTACCATCAAGCTTTTTGGCTTCGAGTGCAGTTGCAACACGCGCCAAATTCACTTCATTGTAATCAACTTGGTTTGGCTTATTAAAGCCGCGCTTTGGCAAACGACGATAAATAGGCATCTGACCGCCTTCGAAGCCTGGCTTAGCGCCACCCTTACGAGCTGTTTGACCCTTACCACCGCGACCACCAGTTTTACCTGTGCCTGAACCCAGACCACGGCCAATGCGCTTGCGGTCTTTGCGGGCGCCGGGATTGTCGGCAATCTCATTGAGTTTCATAATCGTTTTTCCTTAGATATTATTCGACTACGCGAACCATGTGAGCAACCTTGGCGATCATGCCACGGAGTGCAGGTGTATCAATCAAAGTGGATTGACGACGAATGCGGTTGAGCTTCAAGCCAATCAAAGTCGCGCGTTGGTCGCCGGGGCGACGCTGTGGACTTGCGAATTGCTCAAGAGTTACAGTCTTTGCAGGTGCTTTTGCCATAATCAATCCTTAGTCCGAAACAACTTCAGTTGTACGGTTGCGTAAGATATCGCTCACCTTCTTACCGCGGCGGCTTGCGACCGAGCGTGGGGAAGTTTGCTTTTTCAACGCTTCAAATGTTGCACGAACCATGTTGTAAGGGTTCGACGAGCCCGTGGATTTCGCCACAACGTCGGCCATTCCAACTGATTCAAACACAGCACGCATTGGACCACCAGCGATAACGCCAGTACCAGCAGGAGCTGTCCGCAGAGTAACTTTACCAGCACCCCAACGACCATCAATGTCGTGATGAAGTGTGCGGCCTTCTTTCAAAGGCACGCGGATCAAAGTGCGTTTTGCAGCTTCTGTGGCTTTGCGCACAGCTTCTGGCACTTCACGGGCTTTACCGTGGCCAAAGCCTACGCGGCCCTTTTGGTCGCCAACGACCACGAGTGCGGCAAAACCAAAGCGCTTACCGCCTTTTACCACTTTTGCTACGCGGTTAATATGAACCAGCTTGTCGGAGAACTCACTGTCCTTCTCTTCGCGGTTGTCTTTGCGTTCGGAGCGTTCTTTAGCCATTTGCTAAGCCTGTCGTCCTATAAAAATTAAAACTGAAGTCCACCAGCGCGCGCTGCATCGGCCAAAGCCTTTACACGCCCGTGGTAGATATAACCGCCGCGATCGAACACCACATCTTTGATGCCCGCTTTAACAGCACGCTCGGCAATTAACTTGCCAATCGCTTCTGCTGCGGCTTTGTCTGCACCGGTCTTCTTCGCTTTCACGAAGCCTTCTTCCAAAGTGGAAGCCGCTGCCACTGTTACGCCCTTAACATCATCGATGATCTGAGCATAAATGTTCTTGCTAGAACGGAACACCGAAAGACGGGGCCGCCCATTCTCGCGCTTTGCCAATGCCTTGCGGACACGAGCAGTGCGGAGCGAAAGTGCTGATAATTTCTTTGCCATCTTTTTGTTCCGTTACTTCTTCTTGCCTTCCTTGCGGAAGATTTTTTCGCCAGCGTATTTAACGCCTTTGCCCTTGTAAGGCTCAGGTCCACGATATTCGCG
>JANOXS010000062.1:0-29864 GCA_031418535.1 Hyphomicrobiales bacterium
TAGCCATCTTCCACCATCCAGCCTTCGGCAGCACCTTTTTCGTAGGCGTCTTGTTTGCCCAGCACAGGGGCTAACAACATGATGGATTTAATATCGCGGCGCAGCCAGCGGATATCTGGTGTGGTGACAACCTTCACGCCAGTTTTGGCGTTGGGGTTATCGACCAGGTTCATCACTTGCGGGAAGGCAATCAGCGATGACTTTATATCTTTGGGAAAATTGAACATGCGGTCGGCAACACCTCTGGTCACCTGCATGTAAATTATGCCTTCTTTAAGGTTGTTCTTGGCGATCAGCTCTGTGTGAACTTTGGTTAATTCTTCCTTTGTGCAGGGCCAGGCCATTTGTAGTTCTCGTAAGGATCGGTCCAAGCGTTCGTTATGGGCATCGTGATCGACCAGTTTGCCGTTCACTACGGGGGTGACTTCATAGACGCCATCGGCGAACAGAAAGCCACGATCGAAGATTGAAACCTTGGCTTGGTCTTCCGGCAAGTATTGTCCGTTTACATAGGCGATGCGGCTCATATTAACCCCTTATGTTGCAGTGCGAAGCTTGGGGGTTGGTTTAGTCCATGCGGCCAGCTACAATCAAGCCCAACGTCAATAACGCGCAAGGCTATCGTGAAGTCAAAAATAACGGACAGTGCCATTAAGGCCATGTTGGAGCAGGAATCTAAGCTCTATGTTCAACGTAACCCCAAATCTCAGGCGCTCTCCGTGAAGGCTTCAAACCATTGGCTGCGTGGTGTTCCTATGCATTGGATGGTGGATTGGGGTTTGCCTTTCCCGCTATTTGTGGAAAAGGCGCAGGGCGCTACGCTTTATGATGTTGATGGCCATGCATATGCTGATTTCTGTTTAGGTGACACAGGTGCCATGTTTGGCCATGCGCCTAAAGCCGTGGCAGATGTGTTGGCTGCTGAAGCGCAGAATGGCTTTACAACGATGCTGCCTTCAGCTGATGCGGTTGAAGTGGGCGAATTGTTGCAGGATCGTTTTGGTTTGCCCTTCTGGCAAGTGACGGCGACGGCTTCGGATGCGAACCGCGCCGTGCTCCGCTGGTGCCGCGCTGTGACGGGGCGGTCTAAGATTCTCGTTTTCAATCACTGTTACCATGGTTGTGTGGACGACACGTTTGTCACGGCTGACAATGGCAAAGTTACGATGGTCGATGGTTTGGTGGGTGAACCGCGCGACCTGACACTGCATACCAAGGTGGTTGAGTTTAATGATGTGGCGGCCCTTGAAGCGGCACTTGCAGTTGGCGATGTGGCCTGCGTGTTGGCTGAACCGATTATGACAAATGTGGGCATGGTGTTGCCGGATGCGGGCTTTTTAGAAACACTCCGTGCACTGACGATTAAATATAGCACTTTATTGATATTTGATGAAACGCACACGTTGTCATCCGGCCCGCGCGGATATTCTTACGGCTTGCAGCCTGATGGTCTGGTGTTTGGCAAGCCGATTGCGGGTGGCATTCCGGCGGCGGTTTATGGATTCAGCGCGGAGGTTGCTTCGCGCATTCAAGATTATCTGAAGCACCGTGGTGAAGGCCGTTCTGGCATTGGCACCACACTTTCAGGTTCCCGCATTCAACTGGCGTTGATTAAAGCCGTGTTGAAAGAGTTTTTCACTGAGGAGACTTTTGCTTCCCTTATCGTTCTGGCGCGCAGGCTGGAACGGGGAATTGCAGAAGTGATCATCAAATATGATTTGCCATGGCATGTGACTCGCGTGGGAGCCCGCGTTGAGTTCATGTGTTGCGAAGCCCCACCCAGAAATGGGTTGGAAGCTTCAAAAGTGATCCACCAGCCGATTGATGCGGCTGTGCATCACTATCTTCTCAATCGCGGTGTGGTGATCACGCCGTTTCATAATATGATGCTCATTTGTCCAGCGACATCTGAGTTAAATGTCAGTACACTGATTAATGAATTGGATCATTGTGTTTCAGAGCTGACCTAAAACTGGAGACTAAAAATGCCAATCGTAACGCCAAAGCTTGGAGCAGAAGCGCAAAGATTTCTTGAGGCTAATCTTGATATTGTATCAGTACAGGTAATCTGGACTGATATGTGCGGTGTGATCCGCGGAAAAGTTCTGCGCCGTGATGAAGTGGTGCCAGCGTGGAATGATGGTCGGTTCATTCCGATTTCAGCCCTGGTTCTGGATGTGACCGGACAGGACGTTCCTGAAACTGGACTTGTGTTTGATGAAGGCGACCGCGATCTTATTTTGTGGCCGGTGCCGGGCACATTTGTGCGGGTGCCGTGGCTGGAAGAACCAACCGCGCAATATACCGCCCATGTTCACGATCTAGATGGGGTTCCGCATTATGCTGATCCGCGCAATGCGCTGCAGCGCATTGTGAAGCGCTTTAAAGAAGAACTGGGCATGAACCCCGTGGGGGCTGTTGAACTTGAGTTTTATCTGATGGACCGCAAAAGTGCTTTGGAGGGTGTTCCCATTTCACCAAAGGCTTTAATCAACGAGCATCGACCGAAGCATCATCAGGCCTATCATTTACAAGACACCGACGATTTTGCGCCGTTTTTTAAAGACTTATATGCTTTTTGCGAGATTCAAGATCTACCTGCCAAAACTTTAATTTCAGAATATGGCCCCGGCCAGATGGAAATTGTTTTGCGCCATCGCACTGATATTTTGGATGCGTGTGACGAAGGCATTATGTTGAAGCGTTTGATCAAGGCCACCGCCGAAAAGCATGGACTGTGCGCCACATTTATGGCCAAGCCCTATGCGGACTGGACAGGTTCAGGAATGCATATTCATGTGAGCTTGGAAGGTGAAGACGGCAAGAATCTTTTTGCTGCCGATGATCCCACGCAAAATGAATTATTGTTGAACGCCATTGGTGGACTGAAAATTACCATGGCGGAATCGATGTTGATTTTTGCACCCAACGCCAATTCTTATCGCCGTTTCCGTCGCTCGTCTTATGCGCCAGTTGCAGCCACGTGGGGCATTAATAACCGTACAGTGGCTTTACGTGTGCCTGCAGGCAATGCAAACTCATGCCGTATTGAGCATCGACCATCGGGTGCGGATGCAAATCCTTATTTGGTAATGGGCGCCATTTTGGCCGGCATGCATTATGGCATTACTGAAAAAATTGACCCCGGTTCTCCGATTACGGGCAATGGTTATGAACGCCGAGCAAAGCATATTCCAGGCAATTGGTTTGAAGCCATTGATGCGTTTTTCCGTGCTTCAATTCTGAAAGAGTATTTCGGCAAAGAATTTGTTGATACTTTTGCCACGTTGAAAGAAGTGGAAGCGGACCGGTTCTTTGCTGAGCCCACGATCCGCGATTTCGAGTGGTATTTGCGAACGGTCTAGCAATATGTCTCACCTCCCGCTATTTGTATGACATTTAGCGGGAGACTGTTTACATGAATCTGGTTCAGTTTATTGATGTGAAGAACAAGCGTGCTGTTGGCCTGGTTGCTGGTGGCAAGTTAATTAAACTCAAGAAAGTTACCAGCACCAAAGCATTGGCAGAAAATGCGATAGCAGAAGGTAAGTCGCTCAAAGTCATGGCCGAGTCTTTGGCCACGACAACAACTGAAGATTATGCTGCCGCTCTGAAAGAAAAGCGCGTGCTCCCTCCGCTCACCCATGAAGATGCGGCGCACTGCATTATTACGGGCACGGGTCTTACGCATTTAGGTTCGGCCTCAGCGCGGGATTCGATGCATAAGAAATTGGGTGGGGAAGACACATTGTCGGATTCACTGCGCATGTTTAAAGCGGGCCTTGAAGGCGGCAAACCTGCCAAGGGCCAAGCAGGGGTGCAGCCTGAATGGTTTTATAAAGGTGATGGCCGCTGGTTGGTGGCGCCGGGGGCAGCACTTCCTAAGCCATCATTCGCCTTAGATGGTGGCGAGGAGCCGGAGCTCGCAGGGCTTTATCTGATTGATGCCAAGGGTCGACCTGTGCGTTTGGGTTTTGCGATTGGCAATGAATATTCCGATCATGTGACCGAACGACAAAATTACTTGCTGCTTGCTCATTCCAAATTGCGCCATTGTTCGATTGGTCCAGAAATGGTGGTGGGGGCCATTCCTGCAAGCATTGAGGGCATGAGCCGCATTTTGCGCAAAGGTAAAACTATTTGGGAAAAACCTTTCCTCACAGGCGAAGGAAACATGAGCCACACAATTGCAAATTTAGAATATCATCATTTTAAATATGATGCGTTCAGGGTGCCGGGCGATGTGCATATTCATTTCTTTGGCACAGCCACTCTGAGCATTGCTGATGGTGTTTCAACCGAGGATGGCGATGTGTTTGAAATTGAAGCAAAGCCATTTGGTGCAGCTTTGCGTAATCCGCTCAAAGCCATGAAGCAGAGTTTCAAACCCGGTGGTGTGAAGGCGCTATGACGCATAAAAGTTTTATCGCACTCGACTGGGGCACCACATCTTTCCGCGCTTATTTGATAGGTGCCGATGGCTCGGTTAAAAATCAATTCGCCAGTCCAGAAGGCATTTTGGCTGTTAAAGATCAGGGCTTTGAAGCTGTGCTTGAAAGCCACATTGGCTCGTGGGACAAAACCTTGCCAGTCGTTGCGTCTGGCATGATCACCAGCCGTCAGGGTTGGATCGAACTGCCATATGCGGAATGCCCCGCCGGGCTTTTAGATTTGGCTTCACATCTTAAAGTTCACCAAACCACTTCTGGCCGCACGATACATTTCATAACAGGCATGCACCATAAAAGCACTTCGATTGGCCATGACGTAATGCGCGGGGAAGAGACACAAGTCTTTGGATCGCTTGAATCTGGTGCTCTTCATTTTGTGGCTCCCGGCACCCACAGTAAATGGATTGATGTGGCCAAACACAAAATTATTGGTTTTTCGTCTTACATGACCGGTGAAGTTTTTGCCCTGCTGCGCAATCATTCAATTCTGGGGCGCTTGATGACCAGCGACGTTGCAGATGAGCCAGCGTTTCTCAAAGGCGTGGATAAAGCCTTGGTTGATCCTGCGGGCTTTTTGCATTCGATTTTTTCAGTTCGAACCTTGGGTTTGTTCAATGATATGCACCCAGAGCACTTGGCCTCCTACTTATCCGGCATTGTGATTGGAACTGAAGTGGCCCATGCCACTGTGAATAATGATCGTGCTGCGAAATATGTGGTTCTTGCGTCAGCAGGAATTGGGGCGCGGTATGTGCAGGCCATGACCCACGCAGGGCTTAACGCTGTAATGGGTGATCCGTTGGCTGTGATTAAAGGTGAAGCCGCAGTGGCCCACGCGGCAGGAGTGATTTGATGGTTTTAGATGATGCTTTAGATGCGTGCGGTATTGTTGCAATTTTACGCGGTGTGACGCCTGATGAAGTCGTGGATGTTTCCACCGCACTTTATGAAGCTGGGGTTCGTGTGGTTGAAGTGCCGCTCAACTCACCGCAGCCTTTTGTGTCGATCGAGAAGATAGCCAAAGCATTTGCGGGGCGAATGATCGTGGGGGCGGGCACAGTGCTCAGTGTTCAAGATGTTAATGTATTGAAAGCTTCCCGTGGTGAAATAAGCGTTTCGCCGGATTGCAACGAAGTTGTAATTACTCGCGCTATCGAGCTTGGCATGGTGCCGCTACCTGGCGTGTTCACGCCGACAGAAGCATTCTCGGCCATTCGGGCGGGAGCAACACATCTCAAATTATTTCCGGCAGAAGCAGCAAGCCCTGCTGTCATAAAGGCTTGGAAAGCTGTGTTGCCGAAGCACATTAAAATCTATGCGGTGGGTGGGGTCACGCCTGACAATATGGGGGATTGGTTGGCGGCTGGCACCTCTGGCTTTGGTATTGGCTCCAGCATTTATAAACCGGGCATGAGCGCTGTTGCTGTTGGCGAAGCGGCTGGCAAATTAGTTTCGGCCTGGATGGTTGCAAGAGGAAAATAAGATGAAAGTTGCATTGGTGACGGGGGCGGGTTCAGGCATTGGCAAAGCTTGTGCCACGGCTTTGAGCAAAGCGGGCTATGCCGTTGTGCTGGCGGGACGAAGGTTAGATGCTCTGCAAGATGTTGCCAAATCGTTGGATGGTGAGACGCTTTGTGTTTCGACGGATGTGGCCGATGCTGTGTCGGTTGCCGCGCTCTTTGCTTCGATTAAAGAAAAATTCGGGCGCCTTGATGTGTTGTTCAACAATGCGGGCACGGGTGCCCCCGGGACGGTGATGCTCGAAGATTTAACTTTTGAGCAGTGGCAAAATGTTGTGAACGTCAATCTCACGGGGCCATTTTTGTGCACGCAAGAAGCCTTCAAAATTATGAAGGCACAAGACCCACAAGGCGGACGCATTATCAACAATGGTTCGATCTCAGCGCACGCACCGCGACCAAATTCATCGCCGTATACTGCAACCAAACATGCCATTACAGGCCTTACCAAATCGACTTCGCTTGATGGTCGTAAATATAATATTGCGGCGGGCCAAATTGATATCGGTAATGCTGCCTCAGCTATGACAGCCCGTATGAGTGGCGGTGTGCCGCAAGCTGATGGCACTGTGAAACCTGAGCCCACAATGGATGTGGAAGACGTGGCGCGGTCAGTTGTATTCATGGCCTCGCTGCCGCTTGATTCAAATGTTTTGACGATGACAGTTATGGCCACGAAAATGCCATTGGTGGGTCGTGGCTAGTTTATGAGGATTGGTGAACGCGGAACGATCCTTCTAACCTTTGCAGCTTTTGGCGCTTTGATTGGCACCAATGTGGGGGCCTTTCCAGTTATCATAAAAAATGCGGGGCTTTCTCTCTGGTTATTTGGATTGATTGGTGCAGTTGGCATGTTAGCCAACATCGCGATGATGGCAATTGGCGGTTTCATCAATCGCCATGCTGATCACCGCACAGTTTTGCTGTGGATTATGCCAATTTCTTTTCTAGCTTTGGTCACTGCGCAACTTGCACATTCGCCGATTAGTTTTGTGCTTTCTGCCATTATGATCAGCATGAGTTTGGGCACTATGGACCTGTTTATGAACGCTGAAGCAGCCGCCATTGAACAGAAGTTTAAGCGGTCTATCTTCAGCGCTTATCATGGCAGTGCGTCTTTGATGATGGGGTTGTTCGCAATTATCAGCAGCTTCGTTTCAGTGTGGATGGCGCCGTGGTTCGTAACACTCTTCACGATTATTCCAATGGCACTGGCTTACGCCGCTATTTATATCAACATTCCGCATGGAACTGTAGTGCGGCGGGAGCAAACCGAGGGCTCTAAACCTTTGCCCTATAAACTTTTGACTTTCGTAGGATTGGCTGCGGGATTTGGTGTGACCAGCGAAGTCGCGTGTGTGCAGTGGGCCGGGCAATTGCTAAATTCAGTTGCGCCAAGTTTGGCCGCTTATTCAGGATTGGGGTTGGCGTTTTACGGCTTATGCAGTGGTGTGATGCGCATGTTCAGTGACCGTATTCGGGCCCATTTTGGTGACCGCAATGTTATGGTTGCTTGTCTTTCCATAGGAATTTTGGGTTTTGCTGTCTTAAGTCTTGAACTTGGTTTTACGATTTCAGTTCTTGCTTTCGCCGCTGTTGGGGTTGGCCTCTCGGTGGTGTTTCCGTGTTTGTTTGCAATGGCAGCGCGACTGGCTCCGGAACGTAAAGCGGCAGCTATGGGATATTTTGCAATGATTGGTGGAACGCCACGTGTCGTGTTGCCATGGGTGCTCGGAGCTGTGGCGCAGAGTTATGGCCTCAGCGCAGTGTTTGTGGTTACGGCAATTGTCTCCACGACGGCACTGATCATAATTATCACCACGTTTGCGCAAGCTGAAGACGCACTTATAAAATAGGGCGCCGCCTTTCGGCAGCGCCCCCTAGATTACGCAGCCTTCGTTGTTTCAATGGTCCTGAGCTTGGTTGCACCATTGCCAATGGGGATTTGGCGGGGCTTCAAAGCTTCTGGCACTTCGCGCTTAAGGGCAATGTGAAGAAGGCCATTGTCCATATCAGCGCCTTTCACTTCCACATGATCGGCCATTTGGAAGCGGCGTTCAAAACCACGTGCGGCAATGCCTTGATGCAGCACTTCATTGGTATTGGCTTGTTTGTCGGCTTTCTTGCCGGTGACCGTTAAGGTATTGCCCTTGGCTTCGATGTTTACATCATTGGGCCCAAAGCCGGCGATGGCCATAGTAATGCGGTATTCATCTTCACCAACACGCTCAATATTGTAGGGCGGATAGGAATTTGTCTCGACTGCGGCGGCTTCGTCCAGCAAGCGGAACAAGCGGTCAAAACCGATTGAGGAACGATAGAGGGGTGTATAGTCAAACATGTCATATTCTCCTGAAAGCAATTGACTTAAACGGTGGACCCATTTGGCATCCACGTTTCAGGAGATGGGAAGCTGTTTTTGGGTTTCAAGGGGCTTTTGCGCGAATATGAACGCCAGATGAACGAAGCCTTTGGGTTAGGTTCAAGTGGAGGGGTCTAGAACGGTTTCATGAAGATTGGTGGGTGGCACTGATCGTAACCTTCAGGAGAGTATCATGTTTGTAAAATCCCTTATCGCAGTTGCCGCAGTTGCATCTGCCGTTTCTTTTGCTTCAACAGCAGCAAAAGCCGACACAACAGTTTCGTTGGGCTTTGGCTTTGGTGGCTTTGGTCCAGATTATGGCTACTCGGATTATGGCTATCCAGGCCCTTATTATGGACATCGCCCGCATCATGGCTTTTATGGTGAGCCGCGCCCAATTCGCTATGGTGTTAGCTGTGGCACAGGCCGCAACATTGTTCGTAATGCTGGTTTTCACCGTGTTGTAGCATATGATTGCAGCGCACCAACATATGGCTACAAAGCGTGGCAAGATGGTGAACTTTATCAAGTTAAAGTCAGCTCGCGCGGTAACATTATTTCGGCTCGTCCGATTTACTAAGCAATTGTTTGTAACGGGGCCTTGTGCCCCGTTATTTTTATTTTTTTGCCGCAATCAAGCCGTTTTTTTGCTGTGATATATTTAGATATACCAAGCGCTGAATTTGCGATGGTGAGGTGGGCTATGAATTCTAAAATTTTTACTACAGCTGTGCTGAGCGCTATGGCCTCAACAATGTTTTTTGTGGCGCCTGCTGAAGCACGGCGCCTGCATTGGTGGGAGCAAGGCCAAACTGAATTTGCGCCAGTTGATGATAATTATGACGACGCTAACTTCGCAGATGATCAGCAAGATCAAGATGCACGCGATATGTTTAATCAAGAACAATATGATTTATATATGCGCCAGATGGGCCACCCGAAACGCAAGCGGGCTGTGGCATCCTATTATGATCCTCAAGTTGATCAGCCAATTTACAAAAAACTTCCGCCTTTAAAAGCGAAGAAAAAAGTTGTCCAAAAAGTTGCGATTGCGAAATCAATTGCTAAAAAACCAATGGTTGCACCTGAAGCAAAGCCGCTTCAGACGGCGTCAATTTCCAATCGCTTTGACCAAAAATCTCCGGCGAAGAAAATTGATTGTGGCAAGGGTTTGTCGATAGTGTCTGGTTATGGCTTTAGCGGCGTGACCACCAAAACCTGCAGCGGGGATACGCTGATTTATAACGCAACCCGCAGCGGCAAAAACTTTGAAATTCAAGTTAGTGCGACCAACGGCGAGTTGACCAACGTTAAACGCCTCTAATTTTACCGCGCTTGTTCTGTGGAGCGAGAGGGGCTAAACCCCGACGCCCACAGGATATTGTTTTAATGAAATTATTTCCCACTGCCGAAAACCCAGCACCGCAGGGTGCCATGGTCCATGACATCACGACAGTGGATGGTGTTCATTTGCGGGCGCTTGTGGCACGGCAACATGGAGCCAGAGGCACTTTATTTATTTTGAACGGCCGGGCTGATTATGTTGAGCGCTATTTTGAATTTATAAGTGAAATGATGACGCGCGGATATGCTGTAGTGGCTTTTGATTGGCGTGGGCAAGGTGCGTCACAAAGGTTAGTCCCTGACCGACTTCGCGGCTATGTGCGCAGTTTTGCCGATTATGAAAAAGATTTGGCTGCGGTTGTTGCGCTAGCTCAGCGGCTTGATTTTCCAGAACCGCATTTTGCTTTTGCGCATTCAACGGGTGGCCAGATTTTGCTCCGTGCCCTTCGTCACAAAACCACTTTCAAACGCGCCGTAATCACTGCGCCCTTGATGGGTTTTAATTTTGGGCGCTGGCCAAAACCTGTCGTGCATCTTCTGAATTTTTTGGCAGCAGTTACATTTATGGATTCTTCCTTTCTGCCGGGCTTTGCACGAGGCCCCATGAAGCGATCAGAATTTGATAAAAATCCGCTGACCTCGGACCGGGTTCGGTGGAACCGCGATTGCTCGACGTTAGAGAATTATCCGCAGCTTGGTGTCGGTGGGCCGACTTATGCTTGGCTGCGTGCGGCACTCAAAAGTTTTGCCGAATTGCGTCATTGGCGGCGAGGCCATGGCCCCGATTGCCCGACCATGATTGTGTTGGCAGGGCAGGAGCGTGTGGTCAATAATATGGAATGCAGGCTGTTTGTGGAGCGTGTGCCCGGATTTTCGGTTCTGACAATTGCTTCGTCAAAGCATGAAATAATCATGGAAAACAATGCGATACGAAATGAGTTCTTCGCAGCGTTTGACGCATTTATGGAAGTTTAGAGAAAAGCGCTTTCAAAAATTGCTTATCTATGTTGCACGTGCTAAGCGCAGCCCATTCCTTCACGCTTAATGAGAGTTGGCGCTTCATGAATTTGCGCAATATTGCGATTATTGCCCACGTAGACCACGGCAAAACGACACTGATCGACCGGTTGCTTTCGCAATCGGGTTCTTTCCGTGAAAACCAAAAAGTGGCTGAACGCGCCATGGATTCCAATGATTTGGAACGTGAACGCGGCATTACCATTTTGGCGAAGGTGACTTCGTTGAATTGGAAAGACACCCGCATCAACATCGTTGATACGCCAGGTCACGCCGATTTTGGTGGTGAAGTTGAACGTATTTTGAACATGGTGGATGGTGCTGTGCTTTTGGTGGATGCTGCCGAAGGCCCGATGCCGCAAACCAAATTCGTTTTGCAAAAGGCCTTGAAGCTTGGCTTGAAGCCGATTGTTTTGATCAACAAGATTGATCGCCCAGATGGCCGCCATGTTGAAGTTGTGAATGAAGTGTTTGACTTGTTCGCAGCTTTGGAAGCCACCGACGAGCAACTTGATTTCCCAATCATTTATGGTTCAGCAAAGCAAGGCTGGATGAGCCGCACACCTGAAAAGCAAGCTGACGATATGTCGGCTTTGTTTGATGAAATCGTGCGTCATTTCAAACCACCCGTAATTGAGCCAGGTCCATTCCGGTTGTTGGTAACGACGATTGAAGCGAACCCCTTCTTGGGCCGTGTTCTCACGGGTCGCATTCGGTCTGGCTCAGTCAAGACCAATATGGCGGTCAAGTCGCTTTCGCGTGATGGCACTGTTGTTGAAACGGGTCGTGTTTCCAAGGTTCTTTCGTTCCGTGGTTTGGAGCGCATTCCGGTTGATGAAGCATTTGCCGGCGATATTATTGCGATCTCAGGTTTGGTGACGACAACTGTTGCTGATACGATTTGCGATCCAGCAGTGACTGAAGCTATTCAAGCCCAACCGATTGATCCGCCAACACTCACCATGACTTTCCGCATTAATGACGGACCATTGGCTGGCAAAGAAGGCGACAAGGTTCAGTCCCGCGTTATTCGTGACCGTCTGATGCGCGAAGCAGAAGGCAATGTGGCATTGAAGGTTTCTGCTTCTGAATCAGAAACTGATGCATTTGAAGTCGCTGGTCGTGGCGAGTTGCAATTGGGCATTCTGATTGAAACAATGCGCCGTGAAGGCTTTGAACTCACTGTGGGTCGTCCTCGTGTTGTGTTCAAAATGGACGAAGCGACGGGCGATAAGCTGGAGCCTATCGAAGAAGTCGTTGTCGACGTTGATGAAGAATATACAGGCATCGTTGTTCAGAAGCTTTCTGAGCGCCGCGCCGAAATGCGCGACATGCGCCCTTCAGGCCAAGGCCGCCAGCGTATCGTGTTCCATGCTCCAACCCGCGGCCTTATTGGTTATCAAGGCGAGTTAATGTCGGATACTCGCGGCACGGCGATTATGAACCGCTTGTTCCACGCCTATGCACCACATGTGGGTGAAATTCCAAGCCGCCATACGGGCGCTTTGCTTTCAAACTCGGATGGCGATGCTGTGGCATATGCCATTTTCAATCTGCAAGACCGTGGCCCGATGTTCATTGAACACGGAACCAAGGTTTATGCTGGTATGATCATCGGTGAGCATACCCGTGGCAACGATCTTGAACTCAACGTGATCAAGGGCAAGAAGCTGACCAACGTTCGCGCCTCTGGCAAAGACGAAGCAGTTATTTTGACGCCACCGATTAAAATGTCGTTGGAAAAGGCACTTGCTTATGTGGGTGAAGATGAGTTGGTGGAAATTACGCCAAAGTCTATTCGTCTGCGCAAGATCTATCTTGATCCAAATGAAAGAAAGCGCATGAGCCGCGCCAAAGAAGCCGATATTGTAGCTTAAAGAATTTGGCCCTCCCTTGAAAAAGGTGAGGGCCTTTTTGTTGGGTTTAGTTGGCTGGAGCGCAAGGCGAGGATGTCATAATGTCGCCGCCGTTTACAGTGGTCACGCCTATGACTTCGACTGTATCTTTTTCGCAGTTAAAGTTGGCTGATTTATCGGCCTTTTGTTGAGCCACCAAGTTGGCTTTTGAAAGTTTGGTGTCGACAATTGCTGTGCGGCAAGCATCTTTACCATTGAGCTTGGTCACCACTAGCCAGTTTTGTTTGCCACCGGGTTCGCCATTATCAGTAAACCACCGAACAATTGTGGCGATGGGTTTTCCGTTCTTCAAGCGCCACTCAATTTTTTTGCCGGGTGAATTGAAGTGGCCGAAAGACTGCGATTGCGAACATTGGTAATTTGCATTTGGGCCAAAGCTCAAAGTGCCGCGCAAATCACCTTCAGCATAAAAAACGTCGAAACCTTTAATGCCCTTGCAATTCCATTGCCCGCCTTCGTCTGGTTCAGACACAGTTGTTTTCTTGCACTTGTCGATATCAAAATCAGAGTACACGCTGGACATTGTTTCGGCATGAGCCGAGCCTGCGAGCAAGAATATGGCGAGAAGCTTTTTCATAATTTTAGGTTGGCATGGAAAGCGTTTTAAGAAAAGCGGCAATCGTGTCGAAGTTGTCAAGCACTTCAATCACTTTATCCCGGCTGGTTTCGCCTGACGCAAGACGAAAAGATGATTTCGAAACGTGCAGTGCTTTTGCCAAGACCTCGATCACGGCTTGATTGGCCTTGCCTTTATCCGGAATGGCCGTGACCTTGATAACCAGCGCCACGTTGCCTGTTACTGATGCAACAAGGCCTGAAATTTCATCGCGCCCCGATTTGGGCGTGACACGGACGTGAAGAAATGTGCCTTTAGGTGTTGTGCGAAGTGGTGTCGTCACATGCCATAAACGTAATAGACAATGGCGCGTTTCACGAACTGCAAACCTAACAACAAAATCACTGGCGAGAAATCAAGGCCTCCTAAATTCGGCAGAATTCGGCGAATGGGTTTCAAGACTGGCTCGGTGAGCAAGTATAAGACACCGTTAATTTGGCGCACATAGGGATTGCCGGAATTGATGATGTTGAAGGCCGAAAGCCAGCTGATGATCACTGTTGCCAAGATCACATAAAAATACAAATCAATGAGTTGGAATAGGAGCCAAATAAAAGGGTTCATCAGTCAAGTCTCGCAAAAAAGGTTCCGCCATGATGTAGTGCGGCGGAACCCTTTGCGCAAGTCTTCTTAGTATTTGGATACAGACACGCGGCGCATGATGGCAGCGGGGATATTGGCAAAATCATCCGTCCATTTTTCAACATTTGCTTGAGGTGTGAGAGGGGCTGTGCCGCCACCTGCATCCAAAGTCGCGAGCGCTGCTGGGTTTTTGGAAATGACAATAACGATGGAGTGCATGGCATTCACATCAGTGTTGGTGGGCGGTACGAAATCTATGATGCGTCCTTGAAGCAATGGATCAATTGCCATCATGTTCGCCGCAACAACAGGTGCCAAATCCATAAAGCGGTTGGTGATGTGCATGACCAGCAGTCCGTCGTCTTTCACGCGCGACATATAAAGCTGCATGGCTTCCGTGGTGATCAAATGCACCGGAATTGAGTCTGATGAAAAGGCATCGACCAGCAAATAATCTGCTTTTTCAGCGGCTTCATTTTGTAATGTAATACGGGCATCGCCTTCAATCATTTTCATATCTGGCGCGCAAGACGAGAGGAACGTGAATTGGTTGGGATCTTGCGCCACGCGAATTACGTCGCGGTCAATTTCATAGTAAGCCCAGTCTTCACCGGGCTTTATATAGCAAGCAAGGGAACCAGTGCCGAGGCCCACTACCCGGTAAATTCCGGGTTGAGTCAGGCGTTGTTGGGTGGCCAGCAATGCGCGGGCCATGCCGCCTTCGGGGCTGTAATAGGTCAGTGGATGAGGTTTGTCTTTATAGTCGGGCGCAAGTTCGCTCAGGCGTTCTGCGCCATGCATAGTGGTGCCATGGGTGAGCAGGCGGAATGGGCCTTCTGCGCTATTATCTGCAACGGTCAATACGCCGAAATAACTGCGCATGGCTACGCGTTCTTGCGGCTGGCCTGTGAAATTAAGGAACGCCACCATGAACATAGATAAGATGGCCATGCCTTTGCGGCTCGCCAATAACATCAGCGCTGCAGAAGCACCGAAAAACGCAATTTCCAAAGTGCGTACGGTGAACAGCAAATGTGCGCCGCCATTTTTGGCCGTGAACGCGATGAGAACCATAAGCCCTGCAAACACTGCGAGTGGAATGATAGGTTTGCGCAAAATGGACCTGATATTTTGATCATTGATGAGGTCCCGCGAGGCAGCAATACCGATGATGAGCAGCAGCGGATATTCCAACACTTTGTTGAAAACCAAGGGCGCAATGAGCGACACGAACAATCCACCGAGCACACCACCCAAAGACATCAGCATATAGAATTCGGTTAAATGGCTGGCATCCGGCCTGCTTTCGTAAAGCTGGCGATGGCAAATAATGGCCGTGGCGAAAAATGAAAGCGCACCAACGAGCATGACAGGCACAGCAAGCCACAGCGGCAAAGCAAATTGCACAATCAAAGCAACCGGCAAAGCAGCCAATTGGACGAAACGGGCAAGGCCCATGGGCACTAATGATTTATCTCGGAACACCAACACGAATGTGAGCAAAAATAATACCAAGGGTGGCAACCACAGGAAGGGCGCCGAGGCAATGTCCGTTGTGACATGATTGGTCCAAGCCACCAAAAGAGCTGACGGCACGAAGGACATGAAAATCCACCAGAGGCGGTCTTTATTGGTAACCACTGTCGGCGTTTCAGCGATGGCCACGATGCGGGCCGGGGCCAAATTGCCGAGCATCAAATATCCGCTGATGGCGATGCACGCTGCCAGAATGCCAAAGCCAATGCTCCAGAACAGGGCTTGGTTATGCAGGCCGAGCAGGGGCTCAACTACGAATGGATAAGCGATAAGTGAACTCAGGCTGCCAATGTTGCTGGCGCTATAGAGAAAATACGGGTTGGCAGCATCTTTGTGCGTGGTGCGGGCAAACCAGCTTTGCAACAGGGGGGCCGTGGCCGACAAAAAGAAAAACGGGTAGCCGATTGATTTTGCCATGAGGCCGATGAGCCACAGGCCAGCGGTGGCGCCGCCTGCGGGCACTGCTGAAGGCGGCAAGTTAACGGGCAGAAAAAACCACGCCAGCGCCATTAAAATAATATGCAAAATTACAGCTTGCGCGGGAGGCAGAAATTTTTTCAAGAGATGCGCGTAGCAATAGCCACCCAGCAACACACCTTGGAAGAAGCACATGGCAATGGCCCAGACTGCGGGGGTGCCGCCCAGAAGCGGCAATGCCATGCGGGCAAACATGGGTTGGACGAGGAACAATAAACTGGCGCTGAGCAACATGGTGCCCACATAGACAGGCATCAAATTTGCATTGGTTGGCGTCGTGTTCGGCATGAATTTGTCCTCTGGAATCAGGCTTTGGCTTTTAATCACTGAGAGTTGAGAGGAGCTTAACGCGATTGGTGTGCCTCTTGACCACTTGGCAGCGCGGTCAAGATAATCTAGGGCTATTCTCGTGTTTCATGGAGGCGTTATGAAGAAAGTTTACGAAAGTGCTACAAGTGCGCTGGACGGCGTTTTGTTTGATGGCATGTTGATTGCCGCCGGAGGTTTTGGCCTGTGCGGCATTCCAGAATTGCTGATTGCTGGCATCAAAGCCGCAGGCACGCAAAACTTGACCGTTGCTTCCAACAATTGCGGCGTGGATGGCTTTGGTTTAGGCATTTTGCTGGAATCAAAACAAATCAAAAAAATGATGTCGTCTTATGTGGGCGAAAACGCTGAATTCATGCGCCAATATTTGTCGGGCGAATTGCAATTGGAATTTAACCCGCAAGGCACATTGGCCGAGCGGATGCGGGCTGGCGGCGCTGGCATACCCGGTTTCTACACCAAGACAGGTGTTGGCACAGTGATTGCTGATGGCAAAGAGCACAAAGAATTTAATGGCCAGACTTATATTTTGGAGGAAGGCATTTTTGCAGATCTTTCGATTGTGAAAGCCTGGAAGGCTGATCCTTCAGGCAATTTAGTATTTCGTAAAACAGCCCGAAATTTTAATCCGCCGGCTGCGCAATGCGGCAAGATTTGCATCGCTGAGGTTGAGGAGATCGTGCCCTTGGGTTCGCTCGATCCTGACTCGATTCATGTGCCCGGCATTTATGTGAACCGTATCATTAAAGGCGAACACGAAAAGCGCATTGAACAGCGCACCACACGCAAGAGGGTTGCATAAGATGGCTTGGGACAGAAATCAGATGGCGGCTCGTGCGGCGCTTGAACTGCAAGACGGCTGGTATGTGAATTTGGGAATTGGCATTCCCACATTGGTTGCCAACTATATTCCGGCGGGCGTGGAAGTGACGTTGCAATCAGAGAATGGAATGCTGGGCATGGGGCCATTTCCATTTGAAGGCGAAGAAGATGCTGATCTGATCAATGCTGGAAAGCAGACAATTACTGAGCTTCCGCAAACAGCATTTTTTGACTCGGCGCAAAGCTTTGCCATGATCCGTGGTGGCAAAATTAATATGGCTATTTTGGGTGCCATGGAAGTTGCTGAAAATGGCGATCTGGCCAATTGGATGATCCCCGGCAAACTGGTCAAAGGCATGGGTGGCGCTATGGATTTGGTGGCGGGTGTGGGCCGCGTGGTGGTGGTGATGGACCACACCAATAAAGCAGGCGAGAGTAAAGTTTTGAAAGCTTGTTCTTTGCCGCTCACAGGCAAAGCCGTTGTTAACCGGATCATCAGCAACTTGGGTGTGCTTGATGTGGTGCCGGGTGGTCTTAGAATTGTGGAATGCGCCGAAGGTGTTACGGTTGCCGAGATTAAAGCTGCGACCGAAGCAACGATCGTAGAGTAACTTTACATCGGTTCAAAATCACTGGCTCCGCGCACGAATTCGTTGAGAGCTGCTGGCCTTGTGGCGGGCGGCTCTCTTCGGAGGGTGCAGTTTTTGATTTCACAAAGACGGCAAGTTGAACCAAGGGGCCGGGTTGCATTTGCGCTGTAAATCGATTTGCTGAGATCGCTCGCCGACATAATTAGTCCTGCACGAAATTGATCTTCGCGCAGTGCAATCATGGTGATCTTTTTACCATCATTGCTTTGCAACGTCACCGTTGAAAATTCATTGTTGTCAAATATCGGCAAATGCCCGCAGAGATTTCCTGATTGCGGCATGTGAAAACCAAGGGGGCCAATTTTATCGATCACGCTTCCCGTGGCATCAACTTGTAAAAACCCAAAACCTTTGGTGATCGCAAGGCGCTTCATGATAGCCACGTGGCTGGTGCTGAAGCGCAGAGCTAAAGCTGCAATATCAAATTTCAAATCTTCGGCTGATGCGACGAACTTTGCAGCGGGGCACAAAATTGCCAAAGCCAAATACTTTGATAATTCCTGACGGAGCAGCCGCTTGCTCTCTGCTTCGATTGCGAGGGGATGATTTGCGGTGATGTCGTCAATGGTTTTGCGCCCTTCCAACTGAGCTGTGAGGAGGGCCACTTCCCACAGCCGGGCTTGGCTGTTTTGCGTTTCTGAAATGAGCAGTCGTTGGGAATGGCGATCATATCTTGCGCGGTCTGGGCCCAAGATGTCTGCCGGAATAAAGCGCACATCGATGCCAGAATGACTTCGCAACTTTGCTTTGAGACCGGCCATGGGATCGTCCTTTGGCGTAAGCTCAAACCATATTTCTTCTGCCAAGGCTTCGAGTGTTGGAAAGGAAATTTGCTGTTGAATAAAGCGGCGCACGGCATCAAATGAATTCGCAGATTGCGGTATAGCTTCCACAGCCATGTTCTGTGAAAGCTCGCCCAAGCGCTTTAAAACTTCGCGGTAAGCTTGATAAAGTTTGATTGTGGCACCCACCACATTGGGTGCAGCTTGGGTGGCCTCTTGCAACTCGGTGATGGTCGGAATTTCGCCAATCAAAAGTGGATCAGATGTCACCTCTTTCAATTTGGCCACGGTGTCGTTGCTTTCTGGCGAGGTGGCCAACTCGGCAATATCAATATCGTGCAGGCTGTTCAATTTGATCAGAAGCTGCGCCGTGATCGGGCGTTGATCGCGTTCGATCAAATTGAGATAGCTTGCGGAAATCCCTAAGCTTTCGGCCAGTGCTGCTTGGCTGAATTGAAGCCTGCTGCGAATGCGCCGAAGTTTGGACCCTGCAAAAATTTTAGTACCAGCCATATTTACAATCTTTACAAATTATCGAGATTAACTTTACAATATATAACACATTATCTTGAATATGATAGTGCGCAGCAAGATTTCATGTAAATGTTTGTCATCACTTTACAGGAGCTACCATGTTAAATTTCAACGCACTCACACCAACTGCCCCGCAAGGTCGCTTTGATGGTATTCAGAGAAATTACGCGGTGGCCGATGTGCAGCGTCTGCGTGGCTCAACACAAATTCGGCATACACTGGCGGAAAATGGCGCGAACCGTTTGTGGTCGCTGCTGAAGGAAGAGCCCTTTATCAATGCGCTCGGAGCTTTGTCTGGCAACCAAGCCATGCAAATGGTTCGGGCTGGTTTGAAGGCAATCTATTTGTCTGGCTGGCAAGTGGCGGCGGATGCTAATGTGGCGGGCGGCATGTATCCTGATCAATCCTTGTATCCTGCCAATTCTGGACCAGAGCTTGCCAAGAAGATCAACAAAACATTGCAACGCGCCGACCAGATTGAACATTCAGAAGGCAAGATGTCAGTTGAGAATTGGTTTGCACCGATTGTGGCCGATGCTGAAGCTGGCTTTGGTGGCCCGCTCAATGCGTTTGAAATTATGAAGGCTTATATTGAGGCTGGGGTTGCTGCGGTTCACTTTGAAGATCAGTTAGCTTCCGAAAAAAAGTGCGGTCATTTGGGCGGAAAAGTTTTGATCCCCACTTCGGCGCATATCCGCAATTTGGTTGCGGCGCGGCTTGCTGCTGATGTGATGGGTGTGCCCACGTTGATTGTGGCGCGCACGGATGCCGAAGCGGCCAAGCTTCTGACCTCTGATATTGATGAGCGTGATCAGCCGTTTGTGTTGCCGGAGGCACGAACTGCGGAAGGTTTTTATCATGTGAAGAATGGCATTGAACCTTGCATTGCGCGGGCCATTGCCTATGCCCCTTATGCAGATTTAATTTGGTGTGAAACGTCCACGCCGGATTTAGGCCAAGCGAAGAAATTTGCTGATGCTGTGCGCAAAGTGCATCCCGATAAAATGCTCGCCTATAATTGTTCGCCAAGTTTCAATTGGAAGAAGAAATTGGATGATGCCACGATTGCAAAATTCCAGCGCGAGTTGGGGGCCATGGGCTATAAATTCCAGTTCATCACGCTGGCCGGTTTCCACCAGTTGAACTTTGGCATGTATGAATTGGCCAAGGGTTATCAAGCCACGCAAATGACGGCTTATTCAAAATTGCAGGAAGCTGAATTTGCGGCTGAAGCTTATGGCTACACGGCCACGCGCCATCAGCGCGAAGTTGGCACAGGGTATTTTGATGCGGTGGCAACAATCATCGGCGGAGGCCAATCATCAACCACGGCTATGCACGACTCAACTGAAACTGCACAATTTGAAGCTGCTTAGGAGGCACCCCATGTTAATGACCCATGTTAAAGACCGTGCTGTTGCGCAAAGTTCTGAGATGAGCGAGGCGCAAAAGCTGGCGATCAATCGCTTGGCCAATGATTTGCATAGGCTTAATAATTCTGTGATCGCGGCCGTTGAATCAGGTGTGTCAATTGAGTTGCAGCGTGGTGCCCGCCATCATGCGCAAGGTGGCTGGGGCGATTTGATGATCCCCATTGTAGTGAAGCAAATGCCATAACTTCGATTAGTGAAAGTCGCGTGATTTCGGAATCACGCGCACCTGTCTTGGGTGCCTTGCTGCTGGGCTTGCGTGTTTGGGTTGGCTGTCTTCGAGCAGCAGATTGAGCCACGCCGTTTGGTCTTCCACCTTGTCGGCGACGACGTGAATAATATCGCCTGATTTTTGCACACGGCCTCGGATCAGCATCAGCCTTGCGCCCATGACGATTGATCTGTGGGCTTCCAAAACCTGTGGCCAGATGACCACATTGCACACCGAGAATTCGTCTTCCAGCGTGAGGAACACCACACCCTTGGCTGATCCCGGCCTCTGCCGCACCAGCACCACGCCCGCTACAGACACAGCAGCATTGTTGCGCATTGATTTCAGTTTTTGATTATCGGTCACGCGGGTTTCGGTGCAGCGCTCACGGAGGAATTCCATGGGGTGCGCTTTGAGCGAAAGGTGGATGGTTTGATAATCATGCACCACATGTTCAGACAATGGCATGTCGGGCAGGGTGACTTTTTGCTCGGCGCCTTGGGCGCTGATACCAGCAAAATCAAACAGTGGCATGGATTTGGATTTAGCCAGACCCTTCACCTGCCATAAGGCGGCACGGCGGTCCAAACCTTGTGAGCGAAACGCATCGGCGGACGCTAATTTTTCGAGAGCGGTGTTTGAGTTTGCCACTGCCCCCTCTCCCACCATCGCGCTGCGATGGTCCCCCCTCTCCCGCGCGGGGAGAGGGTTTAAGGATTCGCGTTTGAGGCCGCTCACTTCGCGCAGGCCGAGCCGAAGGCTCAACCCTCCCCCCTTGCGGGGGAGGGTGCCTTGCCCTTGCAAGGCGGGAGAGGGGCCTGCTTCGAGTGTACTATCCCAACTTGAAATCCCCACATCAGGCGGCAACACCTTCACACCGTGCTCTCTGGCATCGCGCACGATTTGGGCTGGTGCATAAAAGCCCATGGGCTGTGAATTTAACAAGGCCGCCGCAAACACCGCTGGGTAATAACATTTGAGCCACGATGACACATAAACCAAATGGGCAAAGCTTGCGGCGTGGCTTTCGGGAAAGCCATATTCGCCAAAGCCTTTAATCTGGTTGAAACAGCGCTGCGCAAATGTTGCATCGTAACCGCGTTCCACCATGCGGCTCACCATTTTTTGTTCCAAGCGGCCAATGGTGCCGCGCCTTCTGAAGGTGGCCATGGCTTTGCGCAGTTCATTCATTTCGCCGGGGGTAAATTCGGCGGCCACCATGGCAAGCTTCATGGCTTGCTCTTGAAACAAGGGCACACCTTTGGTGCGGCCCAACACTTGGCGCAGTTCATCTGGCGGGCCAAAATCAGGATGGGGGGAAGGGTATTCTTCCGGCTCAATGCCGTCGCGCCGTCTCAAATAAGGATGTACCATATCGCCTTGAATGGGGCCGGGCCTGACGATGGCCACCTCAATCACCAGATCATAAAAGCAGCGCGGTTTGAGGCGCGGCAGCATGTTCATCTGAGCCCTGCTTTCTACTTGAAACACGCCCACGGAGTCAGCACGGCACAACATGTCATAAACACCCTTATCTTCGCGCGGAACTGTGGCGAGCGAATAATTCAGGCCATACCATTGCTCGATCAACTCGAAACTTTTGCGGATGCACGTAAGCATTCCCAGCGCCAGCACATCCACTTTCAAAATGCCGAGTGTATCAATGTCGTCCTTGTCCCATTCAATAAATGTGCGCTCATCCATGGCGCCATTGCCGATGGGCACGGTTTCATCCAAGCGCTCGCGTGTGAGAATAAAACCACCCACATGCTGCGAGAGATGGCGCGGGAAGCCGCCGATGTCATCGGCAATTTCAATGACGCGGGCTAGAAGCGGATCATCAGGATCGAGGCCTATTTCTTTAATCCGGCCATTGTGCATTTCTTCGCGCATCGAGCCCCAGACAATGCCAGCCAGTGCTGCAGTCACATCTTCTGATAGGCCCATGACCTTGCCTACTTCACGCACAGCACTGCGGCCACGATAGGTGATCACGGTTGCTGCTAAGCCAGCCCGCTCGCGGCCATAACGGGCATAAAGATATTGGATCACTTCCTCGCGGCGCTCATGCTCAAAGTCCACATCAATGTCGGGCGGTTCTTTGCGTTCTTCAGAAATGAAACGCTCAAACAACAGATCAATCTGGTTGGGGTCGACGGCTGTGATGCCGATTACATAACACACGGTGGAATTGGCGGCGGAGCCTCGGCCTTGGCATAAAATGGGATCAGGTCTTGAGCGCGCGAAATTTACAATGTCGTGCACGGTTAAAAAATATTGCGCGTAATTGAGTTTCTCAATCATCACCAATTCTTTTTTGATATTGGCTTTTATTTTGTCGGGCACACCTTCGGGGTAACGCACTTTTGCGCCTTCCCAACTGAGATAGTCGAGCTGTTGTTGGGGGCTGCGGCCCTTGGGGGTGGGCTCATCGGGATATTCATATTTCAGTTCATCAAGCGAGAAGGTGCATTGATTGGCAATCTCCATGGTGTTGGAAATGGCTTCGGGATGGGCACGGAAAAGCCGCTGCATTTCTTCTGGTGTTTTAATATGGCGCTCAGCATTGGCTTCCAGCAGAAAGCCAGCTTCAGCCACTGTCACACCTTCACGAATGGCGGTCACCACATCTTGCAACACGCGGCGATCAGCGTGGTGATAGAGCACAGAATTGGTGGCGAGCAGTGGCGTTTTATGGTGATGCGCCAGTTCAGCCAAGCGGTTGATGCGGGCATGGTCGTCGCCTTTATAAAGCCGGTTGATGGCCAGATAGAGGGGTGCTTTGAGATGGGCGCGCAGGGTGGGCAAGTGTTCGGCACATTCCGGCAGCAGAGCGAAAATGTTGCCCTCAGAAAATTCATAAACATCATCGAGTGTAAGGATGCACTGGCCTTTCACAGCGCGGCGCTGGCCAAGGGAAAGCAGGCGGCACAGGCCGCCATAAGCAGCACGATTGGTGGGGTATATGAGGAGGGAGATAGGGACCTCATCCGTCTCGCGCCAAAAAGCGCGATCCACCTTCTCCAAAGGAGAAGGGTGAAGACGATTGTTAAAATCACGCTTCTCCTTTGGAGAAGCTGTCGCGAAGCGACTGATGAGGTCTCTTTGTTGAAGAACCAGCTGCGCGCCCACTATAAACTTCAACCCCATATCCTTGGCGGCAGAATGCGCACGCACGACACCTGCAAGGGTGTTGCGGTCGGTGATGGCTAACGCGGCGAGGCCCAGATGCTTGGCTTGGGTGACCAGTTCTTCGGCGTGGGAAGCGCCGCGCAAAAAGGAAAAGTTGCTGGCACAATGAAGCTCAGCGTAGCTCATGCGGAAAGCCCATGTACAAACCATATGGGCCCGGCCTCGCCTGTCTCGCCGTAAAGGCCCTCGCGGTAGAGCCAATAGCGCCGGCCTTGCTCATCCTCGATCATGTAATAATCGCGGGGGCGGGCACTTTCCGTCAATTGCCACCATTCAGGGGCCACGCGTTCAGGGCCTTGTGATTTTACCACGCGGCGTGTGACCTTGCGCCATGTGAACCTGATGGGCGGGCCATCGGGCACGGAGGCCAGAACCGTGGTTTGCTCGGCGCGTTCAAAAATCAGCATGGGGCGCAGCTTGGTCGTTGGCGCTGTTGGCTTGTGTGAACGGGTTGCAGATTTTTTCTCGGCGCGTTCGGGGATGTAACTTTCGACCGGAATCAAGCTTTCGATGGCTGCTTCATGGCGGTTGGAAATGCGGTCATTGAGGCGGTCGAAATCGGCTGCTGTGGTGTCTTCCATGAAGCCATATTGTTGGGCTTTCACACTTGTCACCTCTCTGGCTTCCAGCGTCATGGCATCAATGCCGAAGCCTGCATCCACGGTTTCAAGGCGCGGGCGGAGCAGACGCTCGATATGCAGGGGATCATGCGAAGGGGCGGAAAGCCCCGCTGGCAAGTTGATGCGCGAACCATCGCAGCGAAACAATTTGAGGATCAGGCGTAAAGCCCCTTGGCCTTGCTTTTCAAGGTCACGGCAAAGCTGTGCCACCAATTGTGCCAACAGATGTTCCAAGCCTTCGGTGGAAATTAAAGGCTCCATGACCGCGCGGTGGGCCATGAAGGATGACGGCGGGTTGAGTGGATTTAACGGTTCATCGCGCAGACCCAAAGCTTCATCTAGTCTGGTTAGAACATTTTCGTGAATGCGCTCGCCGCGAAACCGCCGCGCCAGTGAAGCGCGCGGAATGGCAATGAGTGCGCCTATGGTTTTAAGGCCCAAGCGGCGGAGAATTTTTGCAGCCTCCCCATCAATGCGCAGGGCTTCGATGGGGAGGGTGTTGAGGGAAGGGTGAGGATACCGCGCCAAGCCCCACGCAGCACCTATGGTTTCGGCAATCGCAATTACGCTGGTGAACCCATAACTCTCCAGCCGTGATTTCATTTCGGCCAGCATGGCTTGCTCACCACCGAAGAGGTGCGGCACACCGGTTACATCGAGCAAAATACCATCCGGCATATCAGGTGACACCCACGGGCTATAGCGTTCCATCCACCGACAAAGACCCAGCAGGCTGTTTTTATCTTCTGAGGGCTCGTGAATTTCAGACAGCAAATCAGGCACGGCAGCTCTGGCATCGGCCAAGCGCTGACCCGTGCTTAAGCCAAAGTTTTTGGCCATAGCATTCAGTGCGACCAGCCGCAAACCCCGGGGGCCGCTTTCAACCAGCGCGAAGGGTAGCGACTTGGGAGCTACTGATTTTTTCTGTTTCATCCGTCCACGGATGAATCTCTCCACCGCGAAATTGGGAAACCAAATTGAAACGATGCGACGCATGATGCCATTCCACTGTCCATGAGCCAGGCCTGCCGCCACGGGCTCTGGTGAGATGTAAATTCCACGACGGTAAGCCCGGCGCCAGCTTATCGTGGGGAGGGCTTTGCGAGCGTGAGGCCGAGGCTTGCCAGCGGGTGTGGCTGGCGGTGGCCCCAGAATTTGGCGTGGTGAAAACCATAAGCCCTGCACATTTTCCGGCTTGGGCGGCGAGGCTTAAGCGCCGTGTGGCCGTGAGGTTTGCTTGTTTAGGATCAACATCCATGATCACCGTGGCAAGGGCGCCGGATTTCAAAGCCTCTTCAGCCACCCATAAAGCCGCCAGTGGCTTTTTCAGGGTGACGGTCACAAAGCGGCTTCGGGCCAGCCCCAAGGTTTCCAACCCATGCCCATAAAGGCTGCCATATTCGCGCTCCTCACGCGCTAGGCGGCACCACAGCAGGGGGCGGCGTTCCAAGGGGTCGCTCATGCGGCGCAACGCCAAGGCTAAGCTTAAGCCCATGGCGGCTGGCATATCGCCATAGGTGTGTGGGGCCACATCATGCAGGCCATAACGGGCAAGGCCGCTGGCGAGATGGGCATCAATGACGGATACGCCAATGGTCCATGGCTGGCTTTTGCGCCCTGCTTTATCCAACTGCGGGATTTGGTTTTCAAGTTTGGCAATACGCGCCCGCAAGTCTGCCATGAGGCGGGCGGGATCGTCTTCAGCTTCACAGTGAGCGACGGCAAAGCCGCCTGTCACAAGAGTTTGCACAGGGTGGGTACGCATAACGGAATGTCCAATGTTCTATATTTGTTCTCTCACATAGGAATAGGAGAGTCAAGATAGGAAAATTTGTTTATTTTTGAAACAAAAGGAAAAGTGAAGAGAGAAACCGGGGGCGGTATAACTCTCTTCACTTAGCCGCCCTTAACTGCCCGAAAAGGGACGTCGAAACGAACTTCAACCCAAAGACCTGCCACCATATTGCAGGTGGCAGGGTTAAGTTTTGAGTGTCACGGAACAACTGTGCAGGGGTCCTGTACGGGAGCTCGGCCCTAGTTTCGCCTAAGTCGAAATGTTCGTCATCATCACAATGAATGAGACGGCAAAATAATTATCGCGAAACTGGTGGGCTGGCACGCATCAGAAGTTGCATTAAGTCTATTTGCTTGTTGATTCCGGTCTTGGTGAAGATGTGTTGCAGGTGTGATTTGACCGTGGAAACAGATAATCCCAAATTATCAGCCGCTTCCTGCGGGCTGAAGCTGGGGGCCAAGGCGAGAGACACACGCAATTCCGCAGGTGTCAAATTATAAAGTTTTGCAAAAGCTGCACCCGGCACTGGCGGCACAATGGCCGGGTCTTGCACAAACACCGCGAATGCTGCAGGCGAAGAAAGACCGCTCAAGTTTTGCCGTTCGCCATTTTCCAGCGGCAGCAACGTTGCCACCATGCCGCCAGCAGCATCCGGCAGTGCCAAGGATATGCCCCCAACAGCAGCATCGTCAGCCCCACTTAAAGCTTGTGCAAAGGCATGTGCCGCAGCAGCATCGTTGGGGACCAACCTGTTATTGGTTGCACCCAAAGCTTGACCACGCATAACTTGGCCCTCGGCAGCTGTATTCATAAACAGAATTTTGCCGTCACGGTTCACCAGAAAAACGCCAGCCGACAACGAGTTTAAAGTAGATTCAAGGCGGGCGTTGTTCAGCGCTTTCAACTCTAAGGCCAGACCAATTTTTGCCGAGCGGCAAATGTGTGGAGCCAACAGACGAATGAGTTCTACCGCGCGCTGCGTGAAGGGGCCATCTTCATACATTGTCGAAAGCGTTAGGGGCACGTAACGCGTGCCTTCCTTTAAGGCGATCATTCCAATGTAATCGCCTTGGCCATCAGGCTCTAAAACTTCTTTGTAAAAGCGACCATTGATAAATTCTTCGCGTGGTAAAATATCAGGAAGATGCATCACTTTCCCAACGGTCCAATTCAGCATGTTGCTTTGCAGAGCCCACATGCCAGCGTATTCCTCGACCTTTGACATGAAAAATTCAGACAATCCCAAACCAAATAATCTAGAGGGATCTTGATTGGCAATCGAACTATCACCGAAATGGATGCCGCCACCATTTGCACCAACCAGAGTCATTATACTGCCTAAAGCGTCGTTCCATTTGGTTGAATCAATGGCGGCATCGTAAATTTTATCAACAACAATTGAAAACTGTTCAAGTTCAGACGTAGATTGCAAAATCATACCCCAGTCTATTTAAAGTGACTGCCCCGGGTACAAAATGATTGCACGATCTGAATGAGTTGGCAAGGTTGTAGCGTGTGGAGCATTGCGTCTCATTCAGTTAGATGAGAAAACCTAGCTCAAGCGATGCGGCGGGTTTTGGTGCGAATTGGTGTTTCCTGAAGCTTTTGTTTGGGATTGAATAGAATTGTTTCGGCAGATTTTTTTGGTTTTTGGTTTTGCAGGGCCACATAAATGAAACTGTTGCTGCTTACATCAAATTCCAGTTTGAACGCCTGGCCTCTAAACTCTTCATAGTTTTTCATGACCGATTGTCTTTCCACATAACATTGGCGTTGCATCACATGCCATCCAAACAGAGTGGTTAAATACTCCCGAACGATGTGCATGGTGCAAACTCCAACTGCACCCCCTAATGTGTTGTGGAACAAGCGCAATGATTTGTCGTCATGCGAATGGATGAGGGGGTGAAAGAAAATTTAAGATGGGTTCCGGAAGGGACCTCATCCGGCCTTCGGCCACCTTCTCCAAAGGAGAAGGGCGATGTCAAACTTCACCCTTCTCCTTTGGAGAAGGTGCCCCGAAGGGGCGGATGAGGTTCCTTTGGTTATCACCAAAAGCCCACATCAACTTGGCTTAATCTTCCGCCAATTCTGATTGGTGAAATTTTTGTGGCCAGCCCGGTTTTATCATCAGTCTCCACAGCCACACCACACACGGTTGCTGGGCCTTCGGCGGGGCGCATTCGTTCGACGGGCAGTTTGCGCAAGAAACGTTGCAGCGGTTCATCTTTATTCATGCCGATGACGGAGTCATAATCGCCACACATGCCAGCATCGGTCATGTAGGCTGTGCCACCCGGCAGAATTTGATGATCAGCAGTTGGTGTGTGGGTGTGGGTGCCCACAACCAAGCTTGCGCGGCCATCGCAGAAATGGCCCATGGCCATTTTTTCGGAACTTGCTTCGGCGTGCATGTCGATGAGAATTGCGTCGCAATCGCGGCCTAGGCGGCATTGTTCCAGCTGGTGATCAATGGCAGGAAATGGATCATCCAACACAGGTTCAATCATCACGCGGCCCATGGCGTTCATCACCAATACGCGCTGGCCTTTGGCCGTTTCCACCATGGCGGTGCCATTGCCGGGGCAGCCTTTTGGCCAGTTCAGCGGGCGGATCATTTGGCTTTCGCGCTCGATGAAAACTAAAGCTTCGCGCTGATCAAAGGAGTGATTGCCAAGTGTTACAACATCGGCTCCTGCTTCGCGCAGCTTGGTATAGATATCCAGAGTAATGCCAAAGCCATGGGCAGCGTTTTCACCATTCACAACCACCAGATCAGGCTTATAGCGTTCGCGCATGATGGGCAGTTGTTCATAGACAGCATCGCGGCCCGTTTTGCCCAGAACGTCTCCTAAAAATATCAATCGCATTTAATCACTTCACGTTCTGTCATAATGTAATTCAAAGCTTGGTCATGGTCGCCATGGGGCACATCGTCAAGCTCTTGGGCGGCATAAGCCACACCGATGGCAATAATTTTCTTGCCGGCACGGAGCTTTTCCAACGTGCGATCATAAAAGCCGCCGCCATAGCCCAAGCGGAAGCCTTTGCGATCAAAAGCCAACATGGGAATGATCAACACATCAGGTTCCAGTTCAGGTGAAGTTTCGGGTGGACGTGGAATGCCCCATACGCCCGGCACAGTTGGCCCGCCCGGCAGCCAGCGGCGAAACCGTAAGGGTTCGCCATTGGCAATCACGATGGGAAGGCACGTGGTCCAACCATCGCCCGCCAATTTGCCGAGCAAGGGTCTTGTGTCGATTTCAGATTGATAGGGGAAAAAGCCAGAGATGATTTTCTGTGAGACGGTTGGTGCCACGGGAAATGGGTGGGCAGCCAGCGCCAAGGGTGCGCGGCCAGACCATTCTGCATGGGCAATTTTTCGCACTGCGGTTGCGGCAGTGCGCGCTAGTTTTTTGGTGTCGGTGAGAGTTTGGGTCATGCCTAGCCTTAGACAGGCTTTGGCAAAAAGAAAAGTGGCGGGCCACAGAACCGTGGGAACTGACGATCCCTGGTCCCTACTTACGTAGGTGGGGGCCGTGTGAATGAGACCACGGTCTCGCTCAGGGACAGCTCCCTAAAGAATCGATTATAGGCCCTGGGAAAAATGGTTCCTGCACCTGCCCAGCAGCACCGCCGAGCATGTATGTAGGGATGAATGCGAGAGATGGCAAGGTGAT
>JANOXS010000063.1:0-41177 GCA_031418535.1 Hyphomicrobiales bacterium
GAGCGAATTATACGGACGGCAAGTTGCGGACAATATTTTGAAATGGTCAATGGATGATGGGGGTGCTGTGATTCAGACCATGGGGTTTTCCAGTGACTATGTTTTAACCAAGGGACCAGCACATTGGGTGCCCACCAACAGCGTAAATCTGCAACAAAAACCATTATTGCCTAACTGGGGAAATAATAGGTCCTTCGCCATGCCGAATGGTGCCACCTGCGAATTGCCAGCACCGCCTGAATATAGTGAAGATGTAAATTCTGAATTTTACAAGCAAGCTTTGGAGGTCGTTGAGACCAAGAAAAACCTGACGCCGGAACAAAAAGCAATTGCGAAGTTTTGGGCCGATGATGCAATGTTGACGGTCACACCGCCTGGCCATTGGATTTCAATTGCATTCCAAATTCTTGAAAAAGAAAATGCTGATGCTGATAAAACAGCTGATGTTTTAGCGCGGCTGAGCATTGCGGAAGCGGATGCTTTCATCGGCTGTTGGAACGGCAAGTTTCAATATGATCTACTGCGCCCCATTACATATATCAAACGCGTTATGGACCCAAAATGGGAACCGCTTTTGAATACGCCGCCGTTTCCAGAATACCCATCCGGCCACAGCACGCAATCTGCTGCGGCTGCTTTAGTGCTCACGCAAATTTATGGTGATGACTTTGCATTTACAGATGCAACCGGAACCAAGGATGGCTTAAAACCACGCAGCTTCAAAAGCTTCTTCGCCGCCGCCGAGGAAGCTGGAATCTCGCGCCTTTACGGCGGCATCCATTATCGTGCCGCAATTGAACAAGGCTTGTTGCAAGGCCGCTGCATTGGCGCATTTGCAGTCGCCCTAAAAACCCGGAAATAATTATGCGCAAAATTTTCATTTATTCAATGTTTTTAACAGCAACGCTTGGCCAAGTGACGGCTGGTGAAATTCCTAAATTCAAAGACGAAACTGAGAGTGCTGGCATCGACAGCACTTATAAAGGCGAATGGGAATATATGGTGGGCGGCGGTGTTGCCACGTTCGATTGCAATGGCGATGGCTTTGCCGACATGTTGCTTTCAGGTGGCACAAACACCGCGAAATTCTATAGCAACATCAGCGAGCAAGGTGGAGCGCTAAAATTCAAGCCTGAAGCTAGCGGCCTCGAACTTGATAAAGTCACAGGCACTTATCCTCTCGACATCGACAGTGATGGCAATATGGATTTGGTTTTATTGCGCGTTGGTGAAAATGTTGTGATGCGTGGGCTTGGAGATTGCAAATTTGAACGCGCCAATGAAGCATGGGGCTTTGCTGGCGGCGATGCATGGTCCACAGCCTTTGCCGCCACATGGGAGAAGGGTGCCAGTTGGCCCACTTTAGCGATTGGCAATTATATCAACCGCACCGAAGAAATTTCACCATGGGGGTCCTGCACCGATAACTGGCTGCACCGACCCGGCGATAAAAAATTCGCAGCACCCTTGCCCTTGAAGCCAAGTTTCTGCGCGCTCTCCATGTTGTTCACGGACTGGAATAAATCGGGCACGCCGTCTTTGCGGGTGTCAAACGACCGCGAATATTACGAAGGCGGGCAAGAACAGCTTTGGCACATCGATGCAGGGAAAGCTGCTGTGCTTTACACAGAAGCCGAAGGCTGGAAGCCCCTTAAAATTTGGGGCATGGGCATTGCCAGCACCGATTTGGATTTCGATGGATATCCAGAATATTTCCTCACCAGCATGGCCGACCACAAGCTGCAAACATTGGCGGCAGCCCCTGCAGCCACTTTTAAAGACATAGCGTTTGCCAAAGGTGTGACGGTGCACCGCCCGACCACAGGCACGGATCTTAAATCCAGCACGGGTTGGCACGCGCAATTTGAAGATGTGAACAATGATGGTTTGGCTGATTTATTTGTAGCCAAGGGCAACGTGGACCGGATGCCAGACTTTGCTGCCAAAGACCCCAACAATCTTCTGCTGCAAGGGGCTGATGGCAAGTTTACTGACATTGCCGACAAGGCAGGCGTAGCTTCAACGGCAACTTCTCGCGGTGCTGCTGTTGTCGATTTCAACAATGATGGCCTGCTAGATTTGGTGGTGGTCAACCGTAACGACAAAGCTCAACTGTGGCGCAACACGAGCTCCAATTTGGGGCATTGGGTGCAAATTCGCCTGCATCAACCAACACCAAATTTAGATGCGATTGGCGCGTGGATTGAAGTGCAGCACGGTGATAAAATTATGCGCCGCGAAATTACATCAGGTGGTGGCCATGCCAGCGGTGAAAACGGTTGGTGGCATTTTGGTTTGGGCGATCAATTGCAAACCAAAATGCGGGTGATCTGGCCTGAAGGGATGGCTGGCGAATGGCAGGTTATCTCGGCAGATCAGTCATATATCGTAGATCGTGCTCGAGCCAAAGCAGTGGCATGGAGCCCACATTAAAATTTCTTTGCTTTCTGAAGGGTGATTGCTAAAGCCAAAGTCATGACCTTAAAACTTGCCATCGCTGGAGCGGGCGGCCGCATGGGCCGTGTGCTCACCCGCATCATTACTGAAACCAAAGGCTGCGAAGTTGCAGGTGGGCTTGAGGCTGAAGGTTCGCCCAATATCGGTTTGGATATGGGCACGCTTTCAGGCTTGGGTGCGCTAAATGTTTTGATTAGTACCGATGTCAAAACTGTTCTTGAGCAGGTTGATGGCATAATTGATTTCACGGTGCCCGCGGCAACCTTGGCACTGGTTGCGCAAACTGCAGCGCTGAAAAAAATTCATGTGATCGGCACCACCGGCATTGATGAAGCGGGTGATGCACTGATTCGTGAAGCCGCTAAATCCACTGCCATTATGAAAACTGGCAATTATTCGCTGGGTGTCAATATCTTGGCGAGCTTGGTCAAAAAAGTGGCTGCGGCTTTGGGTGATGATTTTGATATTGAAGTTCTCGAAATGCATCACAAACATAAAATAGATGCGCCTTCTGGCACGGCATTGCTGCTCGGCCAAGCCGCTGCTGATGGTCGCCACATAACTCTAAAAGAACATTCCGTGCGCTCGCGTGACGGCCATGTGGGTGCGCGGGTTGCCGGCGATATTGGCTTTGCAACGCTGCGCGGTGGTTCAGTGGTGGGCGATCACACGGTGATGTTTGCAGGTGCTGCTGAACGCATTGAACTTTCACACAAAGCTGAAAGCCGCGATATTTTTGCTTACGGTGCAGTGAAAGCGGCATTGTGGTGCAAAGGGCAAAGACCCGGACTTTACAATATGAATGATGTTTTAGGATTGGATTGAAATGAGCGGAACATTGGTGCTGGTTCGTCACGGTCAGAGTGATTGGAATTTGAAGAACCTTTTCACGGGTTGGAAAGACCCTGATCTATCTCCCCAAGGTGTGTCTGAAGCCAAAGCTGCTGGCCAACGCTTGAAAGCCAAAGGTTTGAAGTTTGATTTATGTTTCACATCGGCTCTCACCCGTGCACAACACACTCTGCAATTAATTCTAGCTGAGCTTGGCCAAACGGGTTTACCCGAAACCCGTGACCAAGCTTTGAATGAGCGCGATTATGGCGAGCTGACAGGCCTTAACAAAGATGATGCCCGTGCCAAGTGGGGCGAAGAGCAAGTTTTAGTGTGGCGGCGTTCGTTTGATGTGCCGCCTCCCGGTGGTGAATCTTTGAAAGATACACTGGCAAGATCGCTGCCTTATTATATGCATCACATTCAGCCGCATGTGTTGGAAGGCAAATCCGTATTGGTGGCAGCGCATGGTAATTCGCTGCGCTCCTTGATCATGGCGATTGAAGGCCTGACACCTGCTCAAATTCTGAAGCGAGAATTGGAAACTGGGGTTCCGGTTTATTACAAGCTGAAAGCCAACTCTCTTCCTGAGCGCGTCGAAACCTTAAGTGCCTGATATCGGCGTCCTCACATCGGTGGTTCCGCATCTCGACGCGCTGTCGGAGCTACTGATTGATGTCGTGGAAAAAGGGGCCGGAGTCAGTTTTCTTCATCCCCTAAAAAGGACCGATGCTGATCAGTTTTGGTTGGGCCACGAAGCCAGTATAAAATCTGGTCAGACCATTCAGTTTGGAGCATTCATTGACGAGCGTTTGGTTGGCACCGTGCAGCTTAAACTCAGCTGGGCCCCTAACCAAACACATCATGCGGATGTTTCTAAACTTCTGGTTTTGAGTACCCATCGTCGGCACGGCCTTGCCACCCATTTAATGCGGGCGCTTGAGGACCGGGCCCGCAGTCTCAACCAAACCTTGCTGACCTTTGATGCCTCGGCGCATGGACATGTTGAGGCGTTTTATAAAGGGCTTGGCTATACTTGTGTCGGCTATTTTCCGGGCTATGCGCTTTCAAGCTTTGGTGTGATGGAAGATACGGCATTGTTTTATAAAAAGCTTTAAACTGCAAAGCGCCACAGCACGCCTAGGCCTGCACACAGTGCTAACGTTTTTGGAACGCCAAAATGAAAGCGCAGCAACGCTAATGCTGCGATGATGCTGATCGCAAGAGCGGCGAGATCAAGTGTCGACCAATCGGGCACCCTTGGTTTGAAAAGTCCTGACAAGCGCTCAATTTTTCCAAAGATAACATGGAGGCCAAACCAGACTGAAAGATTGAGAATGACGCCGACAACTGCTGCTGTGATGGCTGCAAGGGCGCTCGAAAGTCTGGGAAGTTTTGCGATATATTCAATGTAAGGTGCACCTGCAAATATCCACAGAAAGCATGGCGCGAATGTCATCCACAATGTGACACCTGCACCCGCAAAGCCGCCCCACACGCTGCCCATTTGCCGAGATGCTGCTAAATAGCCCACAAATTCTGTGACAAGAATGAGAGGCCCGGGTGTCGTTTCCGCAAGCCCCAAACCATCAATCATTTCGGGCGCTTTAAGCCACCCATGATTTTCGACAGCGGCCTGGGCCATATAGGTAAGCACTGCATAGGCGCCGCCGAATGTGACCACGGCCAGTTGTGAAAAGAATAGGCCGAGTGCAGTGAGGATGTGGGTGGGGCCTAAGACTGCTGCAAGCAAACCTAGTGGGATGAGCCATACTGCGGCCCAGATGGAAACAGTTGCGAACAGTGTTTTGAAGCTTGGGCGAGCCATCGGAGGTGATGTGTTGCCTTTGGCACTGCGGATGAATCCGATCATACCCGCCAAAATAATGATGATGGGAAAGGGAGTTGCAAAACAATAAAGGGCAACGAACGCTAAAGCGGCTATGACCCAATCGGTATTGGTTTTAAGGGCGCGTTTTGCAACCCGCAACAATGCTTCAATGACGATGGCCAAAACTGCGGCCTTCACACCAAAAAATATGGCGTTGATCCATGGCAAGTTGCCGTAACTTCCATAGAGAATTGAAAGCGCTAGCACGACCAATGCACCGGGGATCACAAACAATAAACCCGCAATAAGGCCGCCTTTGACGCCGTGCAATTTCCACCCGGCATAGGTTGCAAGTTGCATGGCTTCGGGACCAGGCAACAACATGCAGAAATTTAACGCGCCCAGAAATTGCGCTTCAGAAAGCCATTTGCGTTCATCAACAATTTCGCGGTGCATCAATGCAATTTGCCCGGCTGGCCCGCCAAATGACAAACAGCCAATGCGCGCCCACACTTTTGTGGCTTCCGCTAAAGTGGGAGCAGAGTTCACGTGCGCACCTTGTTGCTTGGCCAATTGTGGGTTTCATCTGTTGCATCACGGCACCAGCGATAAAACGCATCATAGAGCAATAGGCCTGCATCAAGCTGCTCAAGGTCATCGGAATACATACGCGATAATCCCAGCGAGGCGGCAAGAAGCCCTGCTGCTTCGGGTGCCAGATTTAGATTAGCCGTGTCGGCGGCGCGCACAATAGTCGCCAGTTTCTGCAATGGTTCGCAGTTCAAGCCAAACTCATCAATCATCACGTCAAAAGTGCAGAGGTCACCGCGGTGACTCCAGTTTGTGTTTTCAATATCAAAGGCAGTTGAATTAAATCTTTCAGCCACGGCCAACACTTCTTGCGGGGCCACAAAGAGGAACACTGCCGCAGGATCAATAAATCGCTTGATCAGCCATGGGCAGGCAATGCGGTCTATTTTTGGTCGGCTGCGAGTCACCCAAATTGTCCGACCTTGCGCATCGCGGGGTGGCAGCTTTGCTGTCTCTACAGTTGGAAGTTTTGCGTCTTCCCAACCAACAAACCCACCCTCAAGCACTATTGCGTCAGCACCAAGATGGCGCAACCATGCAGCAACGCCTTCACTGAGTTTTGCGCCATGATGGCAAATGACCACTACGGATTTTCCAATAAATTCTTCGCCCCAGTCGGCCACATTTGAATGGCTGCGCCTGAAGCTTGCTGGAATAAGACGGGGGTCAGCGGCAAAATCTTCGTCGGTTCTAACATCGACATAAAGTGGTTGATTTGGCGTGCCAACGAGGCGCCATAATTTGTCGGGCTTAATTGAATTGAATGTGGCCATGATGTCGCTCTTTTTATCTGGAGGTTTGCGATCCTTTGGCATGGCACCTTGAGAGGAAACCGCATTCCCCTGTCGTCTACATTAGCCTTGCAGCCTTTCGTGTCAAGTTTTTGTGAGCCACTAAGACTGCGATTTGCGTAACAGGAAGATCAAACAAAGGCAGACCAAAAACAAGATCAAAGAAATACCACGCCAAAACGCTGCGGGGTTTCGTTCGAGCAAGGGTTGGTGGCGGGCCGGCATCAAAGCTGTGTTTGGTTTTCTTAAATTGGTTGTGAATGCGGAAAGTGCTTCGGTGCGATTGGCAGGCTTCAGACGAACCGCCTCTTCTAAACTTGCGTCTAACCAATTCGGAATGTCTTTTCGCAGTGAACTGGCGGACTGATAATTCAGGCGCTTGATTGCAGCTGCGTTTGTGATGCCTGTGCCATAAGGCAATTTTCCAGTGAGGAGTTCATAAGTTATGGCCCCCAACGAATAGATGTCAGAGCGATTGCTGGGCGCCTGGCCCAACACATTTTCAGGTGCTGTATAATTGGCTGTTCCCGCTGGAATTGCGGCATTGGGTTTTTGATTTTCGTCTTTCCAACTGGCGGCTTGAGAAGAACCAAAATCAATAATTTTTACGAGACCCGCAGCGTTGATCATGATGTTGCCGGGCTTCAAATCGAGATGCAAAATATCTTTGCGGTGCATGGCGCGCAATCCAATGGCAATTTGCTCAACAATCTGTCGAACCTCTTCGAGTTCGGGCCGCGGATTGTCGAGCATCCATTGCTGCAACGTTTTACCGTCAAAGAATTCGGTGACGTGATAAAGATATTTTCGAGCATTCTTAAGATCGTGAATCTTTAGAGTGTTGGGGCTTTGCACCAAACGGCCCACCCACTCCTCGCGTGAAAATGCATCCACGTAGTTGGTGTCATCTTCAAAATTTGGCGATGGGGTTTTGATCGCTACAGTTTCGCCTGTCGAATTTTCTGTTGCGAGATAGACCTGACTGCGATTGCTTTCATGAACGGGCCTGATGATTGTAAACTCATCAAGTTTAGAACCAGCCGTCTGCAGCTTTGGAAACGGCAGGATTGTATTTGTGGCTTTGTGCGAATCCGCATCTTGCGATCCCGCATCGATGATGCGAATGACTTGGCAAGTTAAATTGTCGGTGCTGCCTTTTTCATATGCAGCTCTATTGATCGCAAGGCAAGCGTCTTGGCAATTTCCTGCCAACAGATTGACAATTTCGGGAACTGCGAGAGTGTCGTGTATGCCGTCAGTTGTTAAGAGATATATATCGCCTTCTTCCAAAGCCTCCAGTCGGTAGTCAATTTCCAGATTGTGATTGATACCAAAGGCGCGCGACAAGTGCTCAAGTCCCCTCCCCACACGCAAGCGATGATCAGTTGTGAGCTGTTCTAAATTTCGCGCCCGCAAACGCCAAATGCGTGAATCTCCGGCATGAAAAATATGGGCCATGCCTGATTTTAGAACGAGGCCCGAAAAAGTGCTCACCATGCCCCGCTCATCAAAATCTTGACGCTGGCCTTGGGCATAAAGCCAGGCATTGACGGCCTTTAAGACTGTGGCCACGGAGCGCTTCACCGTCCAACTTTCATGCGTGGCGTAATAATCTTCGAGGAATGATCGTATACAGCATTCGCTCGCTTCTTTGGCGGCTTCGCTTGACGACATGCCATCGGCTATTGCAATGGCAATTCCTTTGGCCTGCAACACTGGTCCCTCTGGCACCGCCACGCCATATGAATCATCATTGCGGGGCTTTCGCCCCGCACTGGAAGATTGTCCGATTTCGATTTTAAGTGAAGTCATGTCACATCAATAAGCGCTATAGTTCCGTCTGGCATTTCTTCAGCAATTTGACCCTTCGGGTCTTCAATGAAAAGCCATGTTAAGGCAAGGGCTAAACTGGAGCCGATTGACGCCACTAAAAACAGAGTTTGTGCGTCAGTGCTGGCATAGATTGTTAGAAATAGCACGCCACCCACATTGCCAAATGCACCCACCATGCCGGCAATTTGCCCCGTCAAGCGGCGCTTGATCATTGGCAACATGGCATAGACTGCACCATTGCCAGCATTCACAAACAACGAGCATATGAACGTGGCAACAACCGCAAACATGACCCCTGTGGCCACGCTCATATTGCTCATGGCATAATAGCCAATAGCGGTTCCGGCCAAGCATAATGTTAGAATTTTACGACGCCCGAAGCGATCGCTGAGATAGCCTCCAATGGGCCTCGCAAAAAATGTTGTAAGACCAAAGCTTGCACCTAAGAACCCTGCCACGGGCAAAGACAGATTGAATGTATCTTTAAACAACAGTGGCAAAACGGAGACGACTGCGAGCTCAGAGCCGAAGGTGATGAAATAGACGAAATCCAACACCGCAACTTGGCGAAATTTATAGCGCTGCAAAATAGCAACGGGTTTAGTGAAAATATTTTTGTTGATGCGCCATGTATCATAAAGCTGTGCGGCATAGAGCCCAATCAAACCGACATAGATTAAATTCACTGTGGTGGAAGAGAGCAACTTCAATGCATCGGGTCCAAGCTTATAAGCCAGCAGCGCCAATGTGGCAGCAATCGGGGCTTGCATGATGCAGTAGAGATAAAAATCTTTGACACTGCTTACCTCCATTGCTCCCATTTTTTTGGGACTGAAATAGGTCGAACCCTTGGGCATATCTGTCACATACCTGTAGTAGATTCCAGAATAGATAATGGCCATCAGACCTGTGAGGGCCACAGCCCAACGCCAGCCTTCAGGACCGCCAAAATATGCGGCCAGAGTTGGAAGTGCTACGGCGGCAGCGGCCGAGCCAAAATTTCCAAGGCCTGCATAAAGTCCTTGAGCTAATCCGGTTTCACGGGCGGGATACCATTCACCAATGATACGAATGCCGACAACAAAACCCGCACCCACGAAGCCCAGCAAAAACCGCCACACTGCAAGCTCTGCAAAACTGTGCGCAAAGGCAAAGCCCAAACAAATCACGCCGGACACAGCAAGCAGAATTGAATACATCAAACGCGGCCCAAGTTTATCGACAAACACGCCAACCAAAATGCGGGCGGGAATGGTGAGAGCGACGTTGAGGGTTAGCAGCGCTGCGATTTCTGGCTTAGATAAATTGAACGTATCGCGAATGGCGGCCATTAAAGGCGCATGGTTGAACCACACCACGAAGGTTATAAAAAATGCCACCCAGCTGAAGTGTAAAATGCGGATGCGTGGTTCTAAACTGAAAAATGGAAAGCGGGTGGTGGCTTGGGTTGACATGAATATTCTCCTTCAATTCATGTTGCATCGCAATATTTATGCCAGTTGGAGAAAGTTTTAATTATTCTCCTAATATTATGATTTAATTGATTTAATTTATGTTTGCATTAAATATAAGCAATCGCATATCAGCTCAATTATTAGGCAATATGAGATGCTGTCTGCCCTTATTATAAGCGGCAACGGTTGCTTGGCGGTCTGAATGTTAAATTGTTGTTTTTGGTCAAAACATCTTTTTTTCAATATGTTAGTTGTTTTTTATATGGCTACATAAAATTTGGCACAACCCTTGCTAAGTCACTCACAGAAGATTGCTGCATTGCACAAAAAGACAATGCCTAAATGGGTGTGTTGATGAAGAAGAAATTGGTGGTTATCGGCAACGGCATGGCGCCGGGGCGAATGTTAGAGAATTTGTTGGAGGCCGCACCTGAAGCCTATGATGTGGTTATTTTCAACGCCGAGCCGCGCGTAAATTATGATCGCATTATGCTGTCGCCGGTTTTGTCTGGTGAAAAAACTTTTGAGCAAATTGTTATTCATGGTGATGGCTGGTACATCAAGCACGGCATCACACTTTACAAAGGTGTGAAGATCACTGCGATTGATCGCGCAGCTAAAACCGTTATCTCAAACACTGGTGTTGTGGAAACTTACGATAAATTGGTGATCGCCACGGGCTCGGTGCCATTTATCATTCCGGTTCCCGGCAATACGCTTGCCGGAGTTCTCTCTTACCGGGATCTAGACGATGTGACCGCGATGATGATTGCGGCCAAATCAAAAGGCAATGCCGTGGTCATCGGCGGCGGTCTGCTCGGCTTGGAGGCAGCAGCAGGGCTTGCAGAGCAAGGCATGAAAGTGACCGTTATTCACATTATGCCAACTTTGATGGAGCGTCAGCTTGATCCAACAGCAGGGCATCTGCTGAAGAAAAATATTCAAGACCGTGGCATCACAGTTTTAAATGGGGCCAACACCAAAGCCATTCTGGGCAGCGCCCATGTTGAAGGTGTGGAACTGGTCGATGGCACTATTATTCCGGCAAGCCTTGTGGTGATGGCCGTTGGCATCCGGCCCAACGTGGCGCTGGCCAAAGAGGCAGGACTCACCATCAATCGCGGCATCGTCGTCGATGACCAAATCCGCACCTCTGATCCTGATATATTTGCTTTAGGGGAATGTGGAGAACATCGCGGCACTGTTTATGGATTGGTGGCACCGCTTTACGAAATGGCGGGAATTCTCGCAAAGACTTTGGTTGATGAAGAGGCCACTTACAAAGGTTCGGTCACAGCCACGAAACTCAAAGTTACGGGGATTAGTTTATTCTCGGCGGGAGATTTTGCTGAAGGAGACGACCGCGAAGAAATTGTGCTGCGTGATGCCCAAAACGGAATTTATAAACGGCTGATCCTGAAGGACAACAAGATCGTGGGCGCTGTGCTTTATGGCGAGACATCAGATGGTGCTTGGTTCTTCGACATGTTGCGCCGTGGCACTGATATTTCCCAAATGCGCGACACGCTGATCTTCGGTCAATCTTATCAGGGGGGCACCCCCTTGGACCCGTCAGCGGCCGTTGCAGCCTTACCGGATGACGCAGAAATCTGCGGCTGCAACGGCATTTGTAAGGGTAGAATTATTGGCGACATCGAAAAGTTTTCACTGAAAACAGTCGATGATGTTCGTGCCCGCACCAAGGCATCAGCCTCTTGTGGGTCGTGCACGGGACTTGTTGAACAATTGCTCAAATCCAAATTGGGGGACGCTTACAATCCATCAGCCGTGCAGCCCATGTGTGGCTGCACGGAACTTGGGCATGATGATGTGCGGCGCTTAATCAAGGCCAAGGAGCTGAAAACAATTCCAGCTTTAATGCAGGAGCTAAACTGGAAATCCAGCGGCGGCTGCGCCAAATGCAGGCCTGCACTCAACTATTATTTGCTCGCCGACTGGCCGGACGAATATGTTGATGACAATCAATCGCGCTTCATCAACGAGCGGGTTCACGCCAACATTCAAAAGGATGGAACCTATTCGGTGGTGCCGCGCATGTGGGGCGGGGTCACATCTGCCCACGAGCTTCGAGCGATTGCTGATGTGGTGGATAAATTTGCGATCCCAACGGTTAAATGCACCGGGGGTCAACGCATTGATTTACTTGGCGTGAAGAAAGATGACTTGCTCGCCGTGTGGAGTGACCTCAATGCTGCTGGAATGGTTTCTGGTCATGCGTATGCCAAAGCCTTGCGCACGGTAAAGACCTGCGTGGGCACTGATTGGTGCAGGTTCGGCACACAAGATTCTACAGGCCTTGGTATTAAACTTGAAAAATTCCTGTGGGGATCTTGGACCCCAGCCAAACTTAAAATGGCAGTCTCGGGTTGTCCGCGCAATTGTTCGGAAGCCACTTGCAAAGATGTGGGCGTGATCTGTGTTGACTCCGGATATGAAATCCATTTTGCGGGTGCTGCTGGTCTCGACATCAAAGGCACTGAAGTTTTGGGCCATGCAAAAACTGAGGAAGAAGCAATCGAAGTGATCACTGCACTTGTGCAGCTTTACCGCGAACAAGGGCGCTATTTGGAGCGCATTTACAAATGGGCCAAACGTGTAGGCTCGCCTTCCATCAAATCTGCCGTTTTGGAAAACCCCGAAAAGCGCAAAGCACTGTTTGATCGTTTTGTGTTCAGTCAAAAATTCTCGCAAATCGATCCATGGGAAGAACGGACCCGTGGATTTGAAGCACACCAGTTTGCTCCCCTTGCAGACATCACCAGAATGCAGGCCGCAGAATGACGAACACATGGATTAAGATTGGTCAGCTTGACGATATTCCGCGTCAAGGTTCGCGCGTGGTAAAAACCGCGTCAGGTGATGTGGCAGTATTTCGCACGGCTGATGATCAAGTGTTTGCACTGCATGATAAATGCCCGCATAAAGGCGGTCCTCTCAGCCAAGGAATTGTGCATGGAACGTCGGTAACGTGTCCTTTGCACAACTGGGTGATCGGGCTTGATACTGGCGAGGCCAAGGGCAATGACAAAGGCTGCGCCTATCGCTTTGAGATTAAACTTGTTGATGGCCAAGTGTTTTTGGATGTGAAAAACACTGTCCGTGCGGTGGCTTAATGCAGCCAACTAAAACCACCTGTCCCTATTGCGGCGTTGGTTGCGGGGTTATTGCTTCACGCAATGCTGACCGTGAAATAACGGTGGCAGGTGATCCTGATCACCCCGCAAATTTCGGCAAGCTTTGCTCAAAAGGATCAGCACTGGCCGAAACATTGTCGCTTGATGATCGCTTGTTATTTCCGACTATAAATGGCGAGCGCACTGACTGGAATGACGCAACAGCAAGGATTGCAACAACATTTAAAGACACGATCGCAAAATACGGACCAGACTCGGTTGCGTTTTATGTGTCGGGACAACTGTTGACCGAAGATTACTATGTTGCCAACAAGTTGATGAAGGGTTTTATTGGTTCTGGTAATATTGATACCAATAGTCGGCTATGCATGGCGTCATCGGTTGCAGGGCATAAGCGGACATTCGGCGCTGATGTTGTTCCCTGCAATTATGAAGACTTGGAATTGGCTGATTTGGTGGTGCTCACAGGCTCAAACTTTGCGTGGTGCCATCCGGTTTTGTTTCAACGCTTGATGGCTGCCAAAGAACAACGCGGCACAAAAATTATTGTGATCGATCCCCGCAAAACGGCGACCGCTGAATTTGCAGATTTGCATTTGGCCATCAATGCGGGCAGCGATGTGGCCTTGTTCAATGGACTGCTTCATTATCTTGATAATAGCGGTAAGACTGATTTGAACTACACAGGCCAGCACACACGAGGTCTGGCTGAAGCACTGGCCGGAGCAGAGCAATCAGATTGCGCCGAAATCACCGGTCTCGCGCAATCACAAATTGACGAATTTTTTGAGCTTTTTTCCAACACCGAGCGCACGCTTTCGATTTGGTCGCAAGGTGTGAACCAATCAAGTGCTGGCACAGATAAAGTGAACGCTATTATAAACTGCCATCTGCTCACAGGGCGTATTGGGAAACCGGGCATGGGTCCATTTTCAATTACGGGGCAACCCAATGCCATGGGTGGGCGCGAAGTGGGCGGACTTGCCAATATGCTCGCAGCTCATATGGCAATTGAAAACCCGGCGCACCGCGAACTTGTTCAACGCTTTTGGTCTGCGCCCACGATTGCAAATAAGCCCGGGCTAAAAGCCGTTGATATGTTTGATGCCGTTGCAGATGGGCGCATCAAAGCCATTTGGATTATGGCCACAAATCCTGCGGTGACCATGCCCAACTCTAATTTTATTAGGACGGCTTTAAAGGCCTGTCCATTTGTTGTGGTAAGTGAAGCCGTCAACAATTCCGACACGGCGAAACTTGCTCATGTGTTATTGCCAGCTGCAACATGGGGTGAAAAAGACGGCACTGTTACCAATTCTGAACGCAGGATTTCACGCCAGCGGCCATTTATGGAAAAGCCCGGCGAGGCTCACACCGATTGGCAAATCATTTGTAATGTCGCCAAAGCCATGGGCTTCTCAGGATTTGATTTTACATCGCCCGCTGAAATTTTTAACGAACATGCTGCCCTCACTACTTTTGAAAATCAGGGGAGTCGCGCGATTGATTTAAGCAGCTTACTTGATGCAGACTATGATGCGTTAGAACCCTTCCAATGGGCCAAACCACGCATGTTTGCTCATGGCGGGTTTTTTACATTATCGGGCCGGGCAAACTTCATCGCAACACCCTATCGATCACCGCTCGCAAAAGTCACGGAAGAATTTCCTCTGTCGCTCAATACAGGACGCATTCGCGATCAGTGGCACACCATGACCCGAACGGGCAAATCAGCACGGTTGATGGCCCATCTCGGTGAACCCTTCGTCGATCTTCACCCTCAGGACGCCAAACGTTTGGCGATTAAATCCGCCACATTGGTTTGTTTGCGGTCATCTCTTGGCAAAGTTATCATTCGGGCGAAAATTACAGTAAGCCAACAGGTTGGATCGGTTTTTGTGCCAATGCATTGGAGCCGGATGAATTCAAATTCGGCAAACTCGCTCGCACTTTTAGATGCAAATGTTGATGCGGTCTCAGGCCAACCTGAGCTGAAATTCGGGCGAGTTAGTGCTGCGGCATTTCCTGTGAACTGGTATGGATTTGCTATTTCGACACATAAACCCAAGATTGAAAATTTGGCTTACTGGGCTGAAGCGCGCATTGCCCAAGGATATAAGTATGAACTTGCTGACACGCATGAGCCCGAAAACTGGTCAGAATTTGCAAAGCAATTTTTCAGCACTGATAACATTCATAGCTACATCGATAAACGGTCTGGCATTTATCGGTTCGCGGTTTTCAAAGACACATTACTGACGGCTTCACTGTTTGTGGCGCAAGAGCCGGTGGCACTTTCGCGGAATTGGCTAGCCGATCAATTGGGCAAACCGGTTGGGCTGAAGATATTAGCGGGATGCGGCGGTGCGGCAGTCGTTGATCATGGACCTATCGTGTGTGCCTGCAACAATATCGGCAAATACACTATCGCCGACGCCATCGCGAACGGAGCCGACTCGCTAAAAGCCGTCGGCGCTGCAACCAAAGCAGGAAACAGTTGCGGCTCCTGCCGAGCAGATATAAAATCGATGCTGTCTATAAAACTTTTACAGGCCGCAGAATAAGTTTTTTGCTCACCGCACTCAAGCAGCAACAATCTTGGGCACTTTCAACCTTGTCAGAGCTTCGCCGTCAGCGCCAAACACATGGCAATCACTGGCTTTAAAGCTAAGGGCCATGTCTTGGCCCAGCTTTACTAAAGTTTCGCCATCAACCAGTCCAGTGAATGAAACGCCTGATTTTGTTTTGGCTTCGATAAAAGTTTCATGGCCTAGATGTTCGACCAACTCCATCTTGCCATTGATTTTCAGTTCACCTTTGGTGTCGGCCCGCATGTTTTCAGGACGAATACCGAGCGTCAGTTTATCGCCAATTTTAACATTGCCTTTGGCCACAGGAATGAGCTGCTTGGTGAAATCAGCCGATTTAACCGTGATGCCAGATGGTGACACAGCAACAGCTTCCACGGGCATGAAATTCATTTTGGGCGAGCCAATAAAGCCAGCCACAAAGAGATTGTCAGGCTTGTGATAAAGCTCAAGTGGCGAACCCACTTGGCGGATTTTGCCAGCTTCCAAAACTACTATCTTGTCTGCCAAGGTCATGGCTTCCACTTGATCGTGGGTGACGTAAATCATGGTTGCGCCAAGGTCGTTATGTAACTTGGCGATTTCGGCACGGGTATTCACGCGAAGTGCTGCATCGAGATTTGACAGTGGCTCATCGAACAGAAACACTTCTGGATTGCGCACAATAGCGCGGCCAATGGCAACGCGTTGGCGCTGGCCACCAGACAGTTGCGATGGTTTGCGATCGAGCAGATTTTCCATTTTCAAAATGCGCGCGGCTTCATTAACACGGGCTTCAAGTTCGGCTTGTGGCGTGTTGTTGATCTTTAAACCAAAGCCCACATTCTGGCGCACCGTCATGTGTGGGAATAGCGCGTAGGATTGGAACACCATAGCAATGCCGCGATCTTTGGGCGGCAGATCATTGACCACACGATCTTTGATTGAGATGGTTCCAGATGAAATTTCTTCCAGACCCGCGATCATTCTCAGCAATGTTGATTTGCCGCAGCCCGATGGGCCGACGAATACGACAAACTCGCCGTGGGCAATTTCAAGATCAATGCCTTTTATAATGTCTGTTGTACCATAGCTTTTGCGGATATCTTTGAGTTGTACGTTGGCCATGATTATTCCCCTTGAACGCTTAAGTGTCCATCCGCTGCCACGACAAGTGGCACCGGATCGCTAATTTTGCCGATGAAATTTCCGGCCTCATCAAAACATTGAAAACCCAGCAGGACGAGTTTGCCCTCTACTTCCAGAATCTTTCCCGCATAACGTTTGCACGGATTGTGACCATCGAGAAAAGGCTTGGCAGCTGTCCACGGTCCCAAATGCGAAGGGGCCATCAGGTAAGACGTGCCCATAACGGGCGTTTCAGGATTGTATTTTTTATAGCTTTCAGACCAATGATTATCTGCCGAACAGAAAGTGCAGTACCAATGCTCACCATATTTGAAAACTTGCGGTACTTCGAGCTGGCCAAAGTCGCCCCCGGTGTAGACAGGAGGTTGTAGAGTCCACGTGTTGAGGTCAGTCGATGTGGCAAAGCCAATCGCACCGCCGGCATTGGGTTCGCTTCGGCCTGGAACGCGGGCCGTAAAATACATGATCCAACCCGCACCATCAGGATTTTTCATGACCCACGGATCGCGCATTGCGCGGTCATGCCAATGGCCCGGCGTATACTCTTCGTAGAGATGTGCGTTAGGTCCGTTGAGATCGAGGCAGAGGCCATCGCCGACGCGCACCCACGAATGCATGTCAGTTGAAGTGGCATGGCCGATGCGTTGATGCAGGCCTTCATGGGCGTGCTCTGTGCCGGTATAAAACAAGTGCCATCGACCTTCGGGACTTTGGATGACTGAACCGGTCCATGTGGTCCAGTCATCCCAAGCTTCGGTGGGAGTAGGTTTAAAACAGGTGCCAAGATGTTTCCAATTGATCAGATCCTGGGACACGGCATGGCCTTGCGTCACATTGCGATGGCGCATTTCTGGATCAGGTAGGGTGTTATCGGCTTGCAAAAAATACATGTGCCAATCGGCAGCGTTTTTCACCAGCCAAAAATCCCAAATCCATTTGTCGTCGAGTGAAAACACGTTGATTTAACCTTTGATACCTGAGCCGATAGCCGACTGAATGAAGAAGCGTTGGAACGCCAAGTAGATAACGAGGATCGGCAATGACATGAGAACTGAAAACGCCATCACGTCGCCCCATACGGGTGGCGGAGTGCCGAAGAATTGCGCCAATGCCAGCGACACTGGGCGAACTTCGGAACTGCGCGCCACCATGGTGGGCCAGAGATAAGCATTCCAATATTCAAGACTTTGTAGAATGGCCACTGTGGCAACCGTGGGCAACGAGAGCGGCATAATTACGCTCCAATAAATTCGCCAACGTGACGCGCCATCTACATAAGCTGCTTCGTCGAGGTCTTTTGGAATGATCGAGAAGAATTGATAAAATAGAAAAATTGAAAACGGATGCGCGATGAAAGGCACGATTTGCGCTCGAAGTGTGTCAACCCAACCCACTTTGGTCATCATGAGTAACAGGGGAATGGCCACTGACTCACTGGGCACGATGATCAAGGTGATGATTAGAAGCACTATCCAATTGCGGCCTGTAAAATTCATGCGGGCCAATGCGAAGGCTGCCAACGAATTCACAAAAATACCAATTACCACAATGCAAATTACAATAACGGCGGAGTTGCGCATGTATTTCAGAATGGGGAATGTTGTATTGCTTAAAACATCGCGGAAGTTTTCAAGCGACATATTCCACGGTGACACCCAGAAGGCATTGGCATTGCCAAAATCACGTAAGATTTGTTGCTCATCACCTTTAAATGCAGTGGCAAACATAAGAGCCAAGGGGGCCAATACAAAGACAGCAACGGTGATGGCAACAATTTTGAGGAGCAGGCTTTCGCGTTTCGTATTCATGATATAGCGCGCTCCTCTTTAACGAGTTTACGTTGGATGTAGCTGATGACCAAAACGAGGATAAAGAAGATCACTGATGCAGCAGCACCTTTGCCGACCTCGCCGCGTTTGAAACCGGTGTTATAAATCAGGCGCACCATGGTGTCGGTCACATCACGCGGTCCACCTTGGGTGAGCAATTGCACTTGCGTGAAAAGTTTCATGGCAAAAATTGTGGTGGTCATGGCCACGAGAATATGGGTGTTGCGTAAACCCGGCATAGTGACGTGAACAAATTCTTGCCAGCGCGTCGCACCTTCACATTGCGCGGCTTCATAGGTTTCTTTGTTGATGCCTTGCAGACCTGCAAGATAAATGATCATTTGAAATGGAAAGCCTTGCCAGCACGACAAAAGCACAAGTGCTGGCATGGCGAGGTATTCATTGTTGAGCCAATCAATCGGTTGAACTGTTCCAAAAGAAAGTGTGCTGACAGCAGAATTAAAAAATCCTTCCGTCTGATAAAGCGAAGACCAAATGACGGCGACAACCACCATAGAAATAACGGTAGGCAAAAAATAAATTGTGCGGAAGGCATTGCGCATGGGCAATTTTGAGTTGATCAACATGGCCGCTGCAAGCCCCATGGCTGATTGCAACGGTACCACTAGCACAGCAAATGTGGCGGTCCGGAAAAATGCATTTTGAAACGCGCCGTCTTCAAACAGGCGCAGATAGTTGCGTCCACCTATAAATTCGGTTGGCACATTGGGATTGACCAGCAAGCGTTGGTCGGTGAATGAAAAATACACCGACATCAAAAACGGGATGATAATGAAAAGCGTCACCATGCCGATAGCTGGCAGGAGCATGGTCCAAGCGGTGCGGTTATTGTTCATGTTTCAACACTTTCAAATGTTCGTCATTCCCGCGAAGGCGCAAGTTTAACACACCGCCTACGCGGGAATGACGGTTTTAATGTTTGGAAACAACGGGGGAACTTTCGTTCCCCCGCCTTAGGCCCCCGTTGTAAATTACATCTTGCCGAAGGGAGGATAGCCCTTGTTGTCGCCGATGTTTTGGTCAATTGCTTTTGCAGCGATATCGAGTGAATCCTGCACAGGCTTACCATCAACGATGTCAGCCACGGCCTTGGCGAAAGACGCAGTGATCGTTGGGTAAGCTGGATGTGCAGGGCGTGGATAGCCCATGCCACCATTCAACTGAGCCAGATAAAGATTCAGTGGACCGCCTTCTTTGTAGAGACCAACTTCGGCGGACGCTGATTTAACACCAGGCACACCGCCTGCTGCATTCATCAGAGTCGCAACGTTCTTGGTGGACAGCAAGAAGCTCAACAATTTACCAGCATTTTCAGCTTGGGTTGAAGTCTTGCTAATGCCCCAGCACCATCCGCCGTTGCCTGTTACATGCTTGCCGCCCCAATTTGGCATTGGCACGAGGATGAGATCATCACCAAGTGCCTTAGAGTGTGCACCCCACATCCAGTGACCTACGAACGAAATCGCTGAAGTCTTTTTGCCATAGAAGCTGTCGTCGCCGTCAGCTTTTGGAACAACGTAACCTGCTGTGATCCAGCTTTGGAAATGCGTCATGGCTTCAACAGCAGCTTTGCCGTTGATTGCGCCGTCGGCTTTCCATGTGGCACGGTCAATCAGATCGCCGCCGAAGCTTTGAACGATTGGCGAGAAGCCATAGGTGTACCATTCACCTTGGCCGTAGTTCAACTTCACATCGAGGGCATGGGTAATGCCTTCAACCTTTTGCAGCTTGGCGAGAGCATCTTCAAATTCAGCCATGGTCCAAGCATCATCAATGCCCTTTGGAATGCGCACGCCAGCTTTTTCAAGCAAGGATTTGCGGCTCCAAAGTGCGAGGCCTGAATCGCCCATGCCAAGACCGTAAATCTTGCCATCTGGTGCGTAAGTGCCTTGAGCGATCAAGGATGGGATCATGTCAGCCATGACTTCCTTTGACACCAAACCATCGAGCGGTTGAATGAAGCCAGACCATGCATAGTTTGCGTAGTTTGGACCATCAAAGTCGAGCAAATCAGGCAGGCTGCCCGAGGCCGCAGCAGCTTGAACTTGGTCGTTGTAGGCACCTTCAGGTTGTTCTTCGAGAACAGCTGGCATGGTCGGATTGGCGGCATTCCATGCCTCAATCATCGTCTTAAGTTGTCCACGTTCGCCGTCTGCTTTGCCGCCATGCGTCCAAACTTTAATTGGATCGGCAGCGAAGGCTGACAGAGTTGTGAGGCTCGTTGTGGCCACTACTGCTGCGCCGGCAAGTGCGGCGCGTCTTGTCATTTTCATCATTTTATCTCCCATAGAGTTTTACATTTTGCTGACGGTTTGGCCGCCAGTTTATTCTCTCAGCGCACTCTCAATTGAGCGTGCGGCAAGATTCTCTTTCGACCAACGGGCAGGGCACCAGAATTTTAGGCGACCAACCTTCGGTTTGATTTTTAGACTCGCGCATCAATTCCACGGCGCGTCTGCCAATTTCAAAATAGGGCAGGGCGACAGTCGTGAGAGACGGGCGTAAATTTTCAGAAATAACTTTGAGGTCGTCAAAGCCCATGATCGAAAGATCTTGCGGCACATGAAGATCGAGGTGAGCTGCCGCTGAATAAACTTGCAACGCCACCGCATCGTTGCCGCAGATAATAGCGGTGGGGCGATTTTTGTTTTGCAACATTTTTACGGCAGCTTCGAATGCTACCATCTGTTCGCCGTGCACCATGCCTATCATACCTTGTTGGTCCAGGCTTTCATCAAAACCTACGCCGGCATCTTTAAAAGCCCGCCGAATGCCTAAACCACGAAGCCGGGTTGCATCAATTTGCGGGATGAGCGTGAGGACCCCAATGCGGCGATGTCCCCGCTTCAAGAGATATTCCGCTTGCGTGTAGCCGCCTGCTTCATCGTCGGGAACCAGCGAGGGCCGATCGGATGCACTTGCGAAACAATTGGCGAGGATAATTGAATCATTATAGGAGGGCTGGCCCAGTTCATGTGGTCGGTGAAACACCGATGCGTAAATGACACCGCTTACCCGCTGGGCGCGGAACATGCGCCAGAACTCGGCTTCCTGCTCAACGTCGCCATTGCTATTGGCAATCAGCAGAGTTTGGTTTTGTTCCTTGAGGGCCGCTTGTGCGCCACGCACGATATCTACTGAATAAGGCGTTGTTGCTACTGCATCGGTCATCAAGCCGTAAACGGATGATTGTACACCACGCATGAGGCGGGCTGCTTGGTTGGGCACATAGTTAAGATGTTGCAGATGAACTTGGACAGAATCCCTAGTCTTCGCATTCACGGCGGGGTCGCCGTTGACGATGCGTGATACGGTCTTGATCGAAACGCCAGCGCGCTCCGCCACTTCCCGCAATGTGACCAAGTCTTGTTCCTCCCAGAACAGTTGCAACGCGTCTTTGACAACGTTGTCATTTATTGAGGGGAGTTAAAACATAGAATGACAACGTTGTCAACTCGATTAAGATTGTGATGGCGGTGAATGCATTTTGCACAGAAAATTGGCCGAAGCGGCAGAATTCAGCTGACGATTGCCACCGTAATTAATATTGCGGAAGATTGGTGGAGCCAGGCGGAATCGAACCGCCGACCTCTTGCATGCCATGCAAGCGCTCTACCAACTGAGCTATGACCCCATCGCTGCTATATGCAGGCTTTATAATTCGGGCGGAACCTAGTTCGGTGCCGCCCGACTTTCAAGATATTTTTTATTGTTCTTCGTCGTCGTCTTTGCCGCCGCCTTCGACGAGATCATCCATGTTGCCTTCGTCTTCTTCTTCGACGAGGAATGTATCATCTTCATCATCGTCATTTGTATCTGCGGCGTCTTCACCGAGATCAACATCTTCAATGCCTGCGGTTTCGTCGTCAGCCTTTTCTTCGGCTTCGGCTTCATCCAGGCTGATGAGTTCAACTTCGCCAGTTTCTGCATCATCACCATCTTCCGCCTCACGCGGCTTGGGCTGGGCTTGTGGCACAGCACCTGGGAAATCAGCCTTAGATGGCAAAATCGACATAGCCACAAAGCTGGTCGAGCATACGGGGCACGTAATTGGGTCTTTTAACAGGTCATAAAAACGCGCTGCACAGTTTGGGCAGGTGCGTTTTGTTCCAAGCTCAGCTTTAACCAAGGGGATATCCTTTCGAAGGGAAAACGGGGTTGACGCGGCTCATGCCACGGCTGTGCTGGAATGTCAAAAGGGGAGTTTTCCCCCAGTTTTTGGTGACAGGTTTTTTTAAACCGTGTATCTGGCGGCTATGACCCATATTTCAGCAAACCCCACGCCGCTCATCTCACGCAAGGCTCCCGCCCTCAAAGGTACGATACGCGTGCCGGGTGATAAATCCATATCACATCGCTCGTTGATGTTTGGGGCTATTGCCACCGGGCAGACGCGCATTTCAGGTTTGTTAGAAGCTGAGGATGTCGTGAACACAGCTAAAGCCATGGCGGCTTTAGGGGCCAAGACCATGAAGTTGCCAACTGGCGAATGGGTGGTGGATGGTGTGGGCATTGGCGGGCTTAAATCTCCTGCGGGCGATTTGGATTTTGGCAATTCGGGAACCGGTGTGAGGCTCGCCATGGGGCTGATGGCGTCCTCAGCGATTACGGCACGCTGCGTGGGTGATGCAAGCTTGTCGGGCCGACCTATGGGGCGCGTGACCACTCCCCTCTCACAATTCGGCACGACGTTTGAAGCCAGTGAAGGCAATAAGCTGCCGATGATTATTCATGGAGCAGCAAATGCCAAGCCCATCACTTACACATTGCCCATGGCATCTGCCCAAGTGAAATCTGCTGTTTTGTTGGCTGGGATAAATACTCAAGGTGTGACAACCGTGATTGAGCCCGTGGCGACGCGCGATCACACCGAAAAAATGTTGCAAGGTTTCGGCGCTAAACTCACTGTCGAAATTAAAGATGGCGCTCGGCATATTTCGATTGAAGGCAAACATGACTTAAAAGCCCAAGTTTTGTCAGTGCCGGGTGACCCTTCATCAGCGGCCTTTCCAATGGTGGCAGCGTTGATCACTGAAGGTTCGGACATCGTAATCGAAAACATTATGCTGAACCCCACGCGCACGGGACTGATTACAACCCTCCTTGAAATGGGTGGAGATATTAAAATTGAAAACCGCCGTGATGCAGGTGGTGAAGAGGTTGGCGATTTATATGTGAAGTACTCAAAGCTTCACGGGGTTCGCGTTCCAGAATCACGTGCACCCTCGATGATTGATGAATATCCTATTCTCTCGGTTGCGGCTTCATTTGCCGAAGGCACCACGCGGATGGAGGGGCTTGAAGAGTTACGTGTGAAAGAAAGTGATCGTCTCGCTGCTGTGGAAGCAGGTCTTCAGGCCAATGGTGTTATGACGGCATCTGGCCGCGATTGGCTTGAGGTGACGGGCGGTGGCGCGCCAGGTGGCGGCACGGTGATCACCCACATGGATCACCGCATTGCCATGTCATTTCTCGTGATGGGCCTTGCCTCGCGCATTCCAACCCACATTGACGATAGTGCTTTCATTGCCACCAGTTTTCCGGGCTTTACTGATTTGCTCAATGGTTTGGGCGCTAAGATTTTTGCAGCATGATTATCGCGGTTGATGGGCCATCGGCGGCGGGCAAAGGCACATTGGCAAAAGGCATTGCCAAACACTTAAATTATTATTTTTTAGACACAGGTGCACTTTACCGCATGGTCGGTTTGAGCGTTTTGCGAGGGGCTTCTGACCCTGTGATGGCCGCCCAAAATTTAAATCCTGCAGACTTTAATGATTCTGAATTGCGCGATGAAAAAGTGGCGCAAGCTGCTTCGAAAGTGGCGAGCATTCCAGACGTCAGAAAAGCGCTTTTAAAATTCCAACGCGAATTTGCGGAGAGAAAGCCGGGTGCGGTTTTAGATGGCCGCGACATTGGCACGGTGATTTGCCCCACTGCTGATTTCAAATTTTATGTGACAGCCTCAGTGCAGTCGCGCGCTGAGCGGCGCTTCAAAGAGTTGGCCGTCAAAGGTGCCACACTAGAAGAGATTACCGAAGACATAAGAGCCCGTGATGAGCGCGATTTTAATAACAGCCAACCCGCTGACGATGCAATCCTGATTGATACCAGCGAGTTGACAGCTGATGAAGTATTAACTGAAGTGATAAAAGTTATTGAGGGGCGCGACTAATGTTAAAATGGCTGTTGGTTTTTGTGCCAATTGCGGCGGGGCTTGAATTTTACGTTCATCCTGCTGATTGGATTATTTTTACGTCCGCCGCACTTTCAATCATTCCGATTGCTGCCATGATGGGCGAGGCCACGGAAAACCTAGCCGTTAAAACAGGCCCCACTATTGGCGGGCTTCTGAACGCAACATTCGGCAATGCCACAGAATTGATCATTGCGTTTTTTGCTTTGCGCTCTGGCAAAATTGATGTGGTGAAAGCCTCGATCACCGGTTCGATGATTGCCAATATGTTATTGGTGCTGGGCCTTGCCCTTTTTCTCGGCGGCCTCAAATATAAAAAACAAATCTTTAACAAGGAAGCCGCTGGCGCATTATCAAGCCTGCTGCTGATTGTGATGATTGCGTTTCTGGTTCCAGCGATTTTTGATTTCACCGAAAAAGTTGAGGGCATCACGCCAGCTCAAGCATTGATCAGTGATGAGAAGTTTTCACTTGCTGCCGCTGTGGTTTTGATCGGACTTTATATCTGCAACATTATTTTCAGTTTATTCACGCATAAAGATTTGTTGTCGGGCAGTGACGACCATCACGAGGGCGAAGCTTGGCCGGTGAAGCGCGGCATCCTAACGCTTTTGGCTTGCACGCTGGGTGTGGCTTGGCTTGCCGAAGTTTTGGTGGGTTCGCTGGAAGGCTTCTCGCATCAATTGGGCCTTACAGAAGTGTTCGCTGGCCTCATCATCATCCCGATCATTGGTAATGCCGCCGAACATGCGGCTAGTGTTTTTGCGTTGAAAAACAAATTGGATTTAGCCATTCAAATTGCCTTGGGTGCCACCATCCAAATCGCATTGTTAGTTGCTCCAATTTTGGTGATCGCCTCCTACATGATGGGCAACCCCATGGACCTCGTTATTCACAGGCCACTCGAATTGGTGGGCCTGTTTGGAGCAACGCTGATCACCGCAAGTGTGGCAAGAGATGGCGAAACCAATTGGCTTGAGGGAGCGATGCTGCTGGGGGTTTATCTGTTGCTGGCACTGGCGTTTTTCTTTTTGCCGGTGGGGGTTTAGAAAGTTGACCCTCGGATTGTGATTTAGACCTCTGCGCCCACAGGAAACTCATCCCAAGTTCTGCCGCGATACTCACGACCAGACACTTTTTTGTTTGTACCGCCCCATTGCTTAAAGAAAAATGCAGTATCGTATTTACGGCATTGCGCTTTAATTTCATCGACCCATTTTTGTTCAATAGGTCTCGAACCCGGACCGGATTCTCCGCCAACAATTGCCCAATGGATTCCATCCAAATCAACAGGGCCGACAGGACCTAACAATGGCTCAAACGACACAAATCGAATTGCTGCGGGTACGCTTCTGAGAACAGCAACACGATCAGCATAACTTTCATTTTCAACTGATGTTCCCAGCCAAATATGTGGTGCTGGTTTAAGACTAAGCTCAGCAACTATTCGTTTCATATTGTCGGGTCGTTTAGTCAAAATTTGATAGACGTGCTGTTTCGCAGAAAACATTGTATTCCAAACTTCCTCAATAAATTCAGATGGCACATCATCTTGAAAAAGATCGGACATTGAGTTTACAAAAATTTTCCGAGGTTTTTTCCAACTCAACGGAATTTTAAGGGCATCTGGCAAAAGTTTTACCTTGCCTGTCCACACAGGGCGACCGCCACTCTTTCTCGTCATCCCACGATACGATGGATGGTCCATTGACTGAAGCCTAGCGGCCATACGCATCGCGTAACAATTTGTGCAACCTGGCGAAATCATAGAACACCCTGAAACTGGGTTCCATGTTGCATCAGTCCATTCGATATCAGAAAGTCCGGCCATTTATTTTCTTTTCATAATGTCGTTAGCTACTCGAGTCGCCAAACCATGTGCGCTTGGATTTTGGTTTGAACAGGCAAAGATCAACGAATACCAATGTCCGCCCGCTTTTCCCAATGGCAACCAACTGTCTAACACTTTTCCCTTGAAAACGGTTTTCATTTTCTTGATCATGAATTTGGTAACCATATCAGCAGTTGCTACGCGTTTTCGCAATTCAATGTTATTATCAAGCATATCTGATTGAAAAATTGGTTCGGTTAACGCGTCGAACCAAGAATTATCACCAAATAAAAAATTTAGGGACGTTTCCGCGTCTTTCTGTACCTTTGCATCTGTCGAAATTTGTCTCAAAACTCCAAGACCGGAAGGAAATAAATACCACAAGTCACTACCTTCAGTACTTGCAATTTCTTCGATAGTAGACCAACGAACTTGATTACCATAGGGATCAAGAAAAAAGACCGTTCGATCATTTCTCTTTATTTCATTTTTGCAGTATTTTGAAATTTGTTCATTTGCATCACCGTGAAAAATATTCATCTTTTCGGCAAGATGTGGAAACTCATCTTTCAATCTTTCAAGCTCACCAACGTTTGAAAGTTTTCCTTCACAAAAATAAAATCTATCAAACGGGATTCTTATTTTCAGCGAACGCTTAGCAGACCCTTCAATAAAATTCGTTATTTCATCAACACCTGCAAAAAGTGGTAAGGAGTTTCCATGCGGAATTTCACCGCTTCCTGCAAAAGCGTCAAAATAGTTGAGTCTGAACTTTCCATTTAGCGCTGTAGTATAAAAATTGAGATAGTCCGAGAGAGTTTCAAGTTTCTTTACAGTTGATCTGTTCCCAAACGCTTTTTGTGCCATCCGTAAAATTTCCTTCAAATGCGGAACAAACGTAGAACTTTGATTAGCGCTCGTCAAGATTGATTAACGTTTTCAATTTCCCCTTCAGTAAAAGCTTGACGGTTAGGTTGAGGATTCTTGCCTTGCTCCCTACCCTTATTTGCGCTATGGCACGGCCCGTCTTGAGGAATTTGAGACTTTAACGGGGTGCTTTTAGCACCCTCAATTGTTTTGAACACTGTGAATTAATAGCGGGCCTCACTGCTTTCACATGGTTTGGAATGCTCTAACCCCGCTGCCTTATGGCAGACGTTTCAGAGTTCGTGTGGCTGAGGCCCCGCCTGAGATGAGATAAAGGAAATATACATGGCAAAATCTGCCGTTTCGATGACCCCTACATTAAGTGATTTTGAAAGCCTTTTGGCTGAAAGCTATCTAGACCGTCCAGTAACCGAAAATGCGGTTGTTAAGGGCAAGGTTCTGGCAATTGAAAACGACTTCGTCATTATTGACGTTGGTTTGAAGACCGAAGGCCGCGTTCCACTCAAGGAATTTGCGATGCCCGGCAAAGAAGCCGATGTTAAAGTTGGCTCGACAGTTGAAGTTTATTTGGAGCGCATTGAAAACGCTCTGGGCGAAGCGGTACTTTCCCGCGATAAAGCCAAGCGCGAAGAAGCGTGGACTCACCTCGAAGAAATGACTGCGAAAGCAGAGCGCGTTGATGGCGTGATCTTCGGCCGCGTTAAAGGCGGCTTTACTGTTGATCTGGGTGGTGCGGTTGCGTTCCTTCCTGGTTCACAAGTTGACGTTCGTCCGATCCGTGATGTCACTCCATTGATGCATGTATCGCAACCATTTGTAATTCTGAAAATGGATCGCCGCCGTGGCAACATTGTTGTGTCACGCCGTGCTGTGATGGAAGAAACCCGTGCTGAACAACGCTCAGAACTCGTTCAAAACTTGGCAGAAGGCCAAGTGGTTGATGGTGTTGTTAAGAACATCACCGATTACGGCGCATTCGTTGATCTGGGCGGCATCGATGGTCTTCTCCACGTCACTGACATCGCTTGGAAGCGCGTGAACCATCCTTCGGATGTGCTCACCGTTGGTCAATCTGTGAAGGTGCAAATTGTTCGCATCAATCCGGATACACAACGCATTTCACTCGGCATGAAGCAGCTTGACAAAGATCCATGGGAAATCGTTGCTGAGCGTTACACCGTGGGCACCAAGGTCAAGGGCAAGGTGACCAACATTACTGATTACGGCGCATTTGTTGAACTGGAAGATGGCATTGAAGGCCTCGTTCACGTTTCAGAAATGAGCTGGACCAAGAAGAACGTTCATCCCGGTAAGATCCTTTCAACTTCAGAAGAAGTTGAAGTGCAAGTGTTGGAAATTGACTCGTCTAAGCGCCGTATTTCTCTCGGCCTGAAGCAAGTTCAAGCAAACCCATGGGATGCATTCGCTTCGAAATATCCAAAGGGCACCGTGCTTGAAGGCGAAGTGAAGAACATGACTGAATTTGGTTTGTTCGTTGGCCTCGACGGCGATGTGGACGGAATGGTTCATTTGTCTGATTTAGATTGGAAGCGTCCGGGCGAAGAAGCCATTAAGGATTACAAAAAGGGCGATATGGTGAAAGCCGTTGTTCTTGATGTTGATCAAGAAAAAGAACGCATCTCGCTTGGCATCAAGCAACTCACCGAAGGTTCCGCTGGTGCTTCGATGACATCGTCTGCTCCCAAATCTGCTGGTTCTGCTCCAGCTGAAGGTGGCGCACCACGGAAGGGTTCGAAAGTCACTTGCGAAGTGCTCAAGGTTGAAGATGGCGGCTTGGAAGTTCGCATTTCCGGCACCGACATCACAGCTTATGTGAAGCGTGCTGACTTGGCGCGTGACCGTGGCGAACAACGCCCTGACCGTTTTGCGGTTGGTGAAAAGTTCGATGGTCTGGTAACTGCTATGGATGCCAAAGCGCGCAAAGTTAACGTCTCTATCAAGGCAATGGAAATTGCCGATGAGCGCGAAGCTGTTGCCCAATATGGTTCATCTGATTCAGGCGCATCGCTTGGTGACATTCTGCAAGCTGCTTTGAAGAAGAAAGATAGCGAATAAATTTAAAATTAAATTTGAGGGCCAGCTTTAGAAATGAAGCTGGCCCTTTTTCATTTGACGAAGTGCTCACAGTTTGGCACCCTATTGAAATGAAACAAACATAAGGCGCGGGAATCATGATTAAATCTGAACTCGTACAAAAAATCGCTGATAAAAATCCCCATCTCTATCACCGCGATGTAGAGCGCATCGTCAATAAAATCTTTGATGAAGTTATTGATGCGATGAAGGGCGGCTCTCGTGTTGAGCTCAGAGGTTTTGGCGCTTTCTCCGTTAAAGAACGCGATGGCCGCACGGGGCGCAATCCACGCACGGGCGAAAGCGTTGATGTGACACCTAAGCGTGTGCCATTTTTTAAGACGGGCAAAGAACTTCGCGCTCGCCTTAATACCAAGGCCTAACCTTTGCGCCGTTTTTTACGTTGGCTTGTTGGGTTGCCAGTTGCCATTATGGTCATCGCATTTGCGATTGCCAATCGGCAGTGGACCAGACTTTCTCTTGATCCTTTTTCATCAACATCGCCCGTGCTGTCGGTTGACATGCCGCTCTGGCTATTATTTATCGTTGGTGTGTTCATTGGCATTCTGGTGGGCTGGGTTGGCTGTTGGTTTGCGCAAAGCAAACACCGGAAACTGGCGAGAGATCGGGGTCGCGAAATTGCCCAGCTGCAACGCGATGCCGAAAATACTTTGCCAGAATCCAATGATCAAGCGATTGCGCCCTATATCGGTTTGATGCCGTGAAATGGATTTCGGCTGCTGAACTGGCCACGCTTTCCCCTTACGCAGACATTGTAGAAGCTTTGCGCGAAGCATTTCGCAGCGAGACGCAAACCCCGGTACGCCACCACCATGATACATCCGAATGTACAACTCTTTTATTGATGCCAGCTTGGAGCAAGCAGTTCACTGGCCTTAAAACCGTGACTGTGAAAACCGATAATGCCGCTTTGGATTTGCCCACTGTGCAAGGCGCTTATTTGTTGATTGACAATGCAACGGGCACACCTGTGGCCATGATGGACGGCACCGAACTTACGCGCAGGCGCACGGCTGCTGCCGGGGCGCTCGCTTCGGATTATTTATCCCGCAAAGACTCATCAACATTGCTGCTGATTGGTGCGGGGGCTTTGGGTGCACATTTTGTGAAGGCTCATGCGGCTGTGCGACCTATAAAAACGGTGTTGATTTATAACCGGACACCGGAAAAATCTAAAGCGCTTGCAGCTGATTTAGGGAATGATGGATTTGACGCCCTCGCCGTTACTGATTTGCAAGCTGCAATGGCTGAAGCGGATATTATTTCTGGCATCACCAGTTCCAATCAGGCCATCATCAAAGGTGCTTGGCTAAAGCCCGGCACCCATATTGATTTGGCGGGCTCTTTTAAACCCACCATGCGCGAGACGGATGCGGAAGCTGTTGGACAATCCCGCGTTTATGTGGATACACGCGATGGGGCCGAGGCTGAGGCTGGTGATTTAATTCAGGCGCAAGCTGAGGGCCAATTTGAGTTTGACCGCATTCAAGGCGATCTCTTCGAATTATGCCAAGGCACGATGATGGAACGCAAGACAGAAGACGAAATTACCCTGTTCAAATCCTGTGGCACAGCCTTGGAAGATTTGGCCACTGCGGTGATGGTTCATTTGCGGAACGCATAAATTCGCGCTAGTTCAATTCCCATGACAAAACCAAATCCCATATGTGTGGCCCTCGACACTCCTGAATTGGAGCGAGCAGTGGCTTTGGCCAAAACTCTGCTGGGCCATGTTGGCATGATGAAAATTGGCATGGAGTTTTTCTATGCGCATGGGCCGCGGGGCTATGATGCTGTGGCCGACACCGGAATTCCGATATTTCTAGATATGAAACTGCACGATATTCCAAACACTGTGGCGCAGGGTCTGAAATCTTTAATGGCGCTGAAACCCGCCATCACCAACCTACATGCCACAGGCGGCCTTGATATGATGAAAGCTGCACGTGAGGCAATGCGCGGTGACACCAAATTGATCGCTGTTACCATTCTCACATCATTGTCGAATGAAAATATTTGGGCTGCTGGTTTTGATTCCCGGCAAACTGATGGCCATGCTTTGAATTTGGCCATGCTCACGCACGAAGCAGGCCTTGATGGTGTTGTGTGCAGTCCACTTGATCTAACGCAAATTCGTCATGCGCTGCCGCGTTCGTTTCTCACGGTAGTTCCAGGTATTCGCCCCGCTGATGCGGCGACACATGATCAAAAGCGCATCGCGACGCCAAAAGCAGCTGTGGATTCAGGTGCGGATATTTTGGTTATTGGTCGAGCTATCACAGGCGCAGCTGATCCAGCCCAGGCGGCCCATGATATTTTGCAGAGTCTTTAGTAATGGCCCAGATTAAAATTTGCGGGCTATCAACCCAAGTCACCATGCAAGCGGCCATGGACTATGGTGCTGACATGGTAGGCCTCGTTTTTTTTGCCAAATCCCCGCGCAATGTTTCGATTGAACAAGCTTCTGCACTGGCAGATCAGGCTCGTGGCAAAGCCAAAGTGGTGGCGCTGGTGGTGGATGCTGACGATGCTTTTCTAAATCATCTCACAAAGTCTGTGCGTCCTGATTATATTCAAGCGCATGGCTATGAAACACCGGATCGTATTGCGGAGATTCACGCGCTGACGCAAACGCCCATTATCAAAGCCATTAAAGTTGAAACGGCACACGATGTCAGGACAGCTGATTCCTACCCGGCAGCAGCGCTTATTTTGTATGACGCTAAAGCACCAAAAGGCCTGCTTCCAGGTGGCAATGGCTTGTCTTTTGATTGGACCTTGCTGCAAGGCGTTTCGGGCCAATACATGCTCTCCGGCGGGCTTGACCCCGACAATGTGGCTGCGGCCATTCGCGTTACGGGTGCTCCCATTGTTGACGTTTCATCTGGGGTTGAAACATCGCCCGGGGTGAAGGATGCTCAGCTTATTGCCAAATTTATCAAGGCCGCTAATAAAGCTTGAAACGAGGATTACTTATGACCACTCCAAATTCTTATCGCACGGGCCCTGATGAAAAAGGCTTGTTTGGCATTTACGGCGGGCGCTTTGTGGCTGAAACTTTAATGCCGCTAATTTTGAAATTGGAGCAGGCCTATAAGGACGCGAAAGCTGATCCTTCGTTCCAAGCAGAACTTGATGATTTTCTGGAACATTATGTCGGCCGTCCTTCACCCTTGTATTTTGCCGAGCGCATGACTGAGCATTTGAACGGTGCTAAAATTTATTTCAAACGTGATGAACTCAATCACACAGGTGCCCACAAAATTAACAACGTGATGGGCCAAATTCTTCTAGCGCGGCGCATGGGCAAAAAGCGCATCATTGCTGAAACGGGTGCGGGCCAACATGGCGTGGCCACGGCCACCGCCTGCGCGCGATTTGGATTGGAGTGTATTATCTATATGGGCGAGGTTGATATTGCCCGCCAAATGCCAAATGTGTTCCGCATGAAACTTTTGGGGGCCACTGTGGTTCCCGCTAAATCTGGTTCACGGACATTGAAGGATGCTCTCAATGAGGCGCTGCGCGATTGGGTGGCCAATGTTGAAGATACATTCTATTGCATCGGCACAGTTGCTGGCCCCCATCCTTACCCAGAAATGGTTCGTGATTTCCAATCGGTGATCGGGCGCGAAACCAAAGAACAAATGCAAAAGCGCGAAGGCCGCCTGCCAGATTCACTGGTGGCTGCCATCGGTGGTGGGTCAAACGCAATGGGTTTGTTTCATCCATTTCTTGATGATGCCAGTGTTGAGATTATTGGTGTGGAAGCAGCGGGTCATGGGCTCAAGAAAAAACATGCCGCTTCGATTGCGGGTGGCAAGCCTGGCATTCTTCACGGCAACAGAACTTATTTGCTGATGGATGACGATGGTCAAATTATCGAAGGCCACTCAATTTCAGCAGGCCTTGATTACCCCGGCATTGGCCCTGAACACGCATGGCTTCATGACATGAAACGAGTTCAATATGTGTCTGCAACCGATATGGAAGCTCTCGAAGCATTTCAACTGTGCTGCAAACTTGAAGGCATTATTCCGGCGCTTGAACCTTCACACGCGCTTGCCCATGTGATGAAGATCGCGCCAAAATTACCGAAAGAGCATTTGATGGTGATGAATATGTGTGGGCGCGGCGATAAGGATATTTTCACGGTGGCTGATATTTTGGGGGTGAAACTATGAGCACTCGTATTGACCGCCGCTTTGCTGCGCTGAAACATGAAGGCCGCGCTGCTCTTGTTACGTTCGTGACCGCTGGTGATCCTGATTACGATACCTCACTCAGAATTATTCAAGGTCTACCCAAAGCAGGCGCAGACATTATTGAACTTGGAATGCCCTTCACTGATCCAATGGCTGACGGTCCGGCTATTCAAGCTGGCGGGCTTCGGGCTTTGGCGGGCGGTCAGACGCTCAAAAAAACTTTGAAACTGGTTAAAGCTTTTCGCGCTGATGACACGGAAACACCGATCGTGCTCATGGGTTATTATAATCCGATCTATGTTTATGGCGTTGATAAATTTTTAGCCGATGCAAAAAAAGCAGGTGCTGATGGTTTGATCATTGTTGATTTGCCGCCAGAGGAAGATGATGAACTGTGTTTGCCCGCGATGGCTGCCGGCATAAACTTCATTCGTCTGGCGACACCAACAACAGACGACCAACGCGCTCCTGTTGTGTTTAAAAATACATCAGGCTTTGTCTATTATGTATCAGTGCTGGGCATTACTGGCACGAAAGCGCCTGATCTTAAAAGTGTAAAGGCCAATGTTAATCGATTGCGCAAACATACTAATTTGCCAATATGTGTGGGTTTCGGGGTGAAAACTGCTGAGCAAGCTCGCACCATTGCCAAAGATGCAGACGGCGTTGTTGTGGGGTCTGCTTTGGTGAGCGCACTTGCTGATAGTTTGGATAAAAAAGGCAGGGCCACCGCAAAAACGCCTAAAGCTGTGCATAGGCTGGTCGCGGAAATCGCTAAAGGCGTGAGGAGTTAAACTATGAATTGGATCAAGAATTTTGTTCGCCCACGCATTCGCAGTTTGCTTGGTGTGGTCAAACGCGATGTGCCTGAGAATATGTGGATCAAAGATCCTGAATCAGGCCAGATGGTTTATTATAAAGATCTTGAAGCCAATCAATTTGTGTTTCCCGGTTCCAACCACCATCACCGGATGCCTGCTGAAGAGCGCTTCAAAACCATGTTTGACAATGGCGAATTTGAAAAACTGGTGGCTCCCACGGCTGCCGTTGATCCTCTGAAATTCAGAGATGAAAAGCGTTACGTCGACCGTCTGAAAGATGCCAAAGCAAAATCAGGCGAAGAGGATTCTGTGCAGGCCGGTTTTGGCCAAGTGAATGAACAGGCTATGGTGGTTGCTGTGCAGGACATGGGTTTTATTGGCGGGTCGCTTGGCATGGCGGCAGGCGACGCCATTATTGCGGCTATGCGCTATGCTGTGACCAAGCGCTGCCCGTTTGTTATGTTTGTGGCTTCTGGTGGTGCGCGGATGCAGGAAGGCATTCTGTCGCTGATGCAATTGCCACGCACAACCATAGCTGTGCAGGAACTGCGTGAAGCCAAGCTTCCCTATATTGTGGTTCTGACTAATCCGACTACGGGCGGCGTGACCGCCTCTTATGCGATGCTGGGGGATGTGCATTTGGCTGAGCCGAATGCGATCATCGGCTTTGCAGGTCAGCGCGTGATTGAACAAACTATCCGCGAAAAATTGCCAGAAGGCTTTCAACGCTCTGAGTATTTGAAAGATCATGGCATGGTCGACACTGTTGTGCATCGCCACGATATGAAATCAACTGTGTCGCGGTTAGCGCGGATGTTAACACAAACTGATGCCTATGTTGCACCAGTGGGTGCTTTGGTGCCAGCCTAAACCATGGCGCGCAGCGATGCCATTCTGATGCGGCTGCTCGCCCTGCATCCTAAAATTATTGACCTGAGTTTGGACAGGATACACAACATTCTGGCCAAGCTAGGAAATCCACAACACAAGTTGCCACCAGTCATTCATATTGCTGGCACCAATGGCAAGGGTTCTACCTTGGCTATGACGTTGGCTATTTTAGAAGCCGCAGGGCTTAAAGTTCACACTTACACATCGCCGCATCTTGTGCGCTTCCATGAGCGCATTCGCGTTGCAGGGGAGTTGATTTCTGAGGATGCACTTTCAGCATTGTTAGAAGAGTGCGAGGTTGTGAATGGTTCAGAGCCCATCACATTTTTTGAAATCACCACTTCTGCAGCTTTTCTGGCTTATGCCCGCACGCCTGCTGACTATTTGATTTTAGAAGTTGGCTTGGGTGGCAGATTGGATGCAACCAATGTGATTGATGAACCTGCGGTGACCGTTATCACGTCCATCGGTTTGGATCATCAACAGTATTTGGGCGAAACAATTGAAGAAATCGCGCGCGAAAAGGCGGGTATCTTAAAGCATGGATCCATTGGTATTGTTGGGGTGCAATCGCCAGAAGTGCGCGAAGAAATCGAACAAGTTGCACTTAGAATTGGTGCATCGCTGAAAATTGCCAATCAAGATTGGCAAAGCTTTGTGCAGCACGGGCGCTTGGTTTTTCAAGACGAAAATGCCTTGTTGGATCTGCCATTGCCCGCTTTGGTGGGTCCGCATCAAATTGACAATGCTGGCAATGCCATTGCTGCGGTTCGCGCTTTGAATGATAGCCGCATTTCTGACGATGCAATTGCTGCTGGATTAAAAGACGTGACTTGGCCCGCGCGCTTGCAGAATTTGGGCGAAGGGCATTTGCGGAAATATGTATCGTCTGAAACTGAACTCTGGCTTGATGGTGGCCATAATGGCCCAGCAGGCGTGGTGTTGGCGCAAGCGCTGCGCGATATGCCCAAACGCAACACAGTTATGATTTGGGGAATGCTCAACTCAAAGCACCCGGGAGCCTTTGTCGCCAATTTCAAAGACGTTGTAAGTCAGATCTACACGCTTTCAATTCCCGACGAGGCCAATGCCATCAGCGCCGACGATTTAGCCTTGATCGCGAGAGAAAATGGCTTTGCAGCTGAAGACTCAATCAGCCTCGAAAATGCATTGGAGCAGGCTTCGCGTTCGAAACCTGCTCCAAGAATTATAATTTGCGGCTCACTTTATTTAGCGGGCCATGTTTTAGCTTTGCACACTGGCGAAACAGCATCGCAAGTTAGCGGCGCTGCTAAACGCTAATTATAAGATGCGAGTCGTGATCGGCAAAGTCTGCAACTTTGCCGCGACGCGCAATTAGATTGAACTTTCAATCCAGCTTTGCAATTGGTTCTTTGGTGCAGCTCCAACTTTGGTTGCAGCCAATTTGCCATCCTTGAACACCATCAATGTGGGAATGCCACGCACGCCATATTTTGAAGGCGAATCTGGATTTTCGTCAATGTTGATTTTGACGATTTTGGCTTTGGGCCCAAGTTCTTTGGCAATTTCTTCCAAGGAAGGGCCGATCATTTTGCATGGGCCACACCATTCCGCCCAGAAATCAACGACCACAGGGGTTGTGGAATTGATGACGTCTGCTTCAAAGCTGGCATCGGTTACTTTATGGGTGGACATGGTGAGAATCTCCAGATGAGGTTTGTGGTCTAGAGGTAGGAGTACCAAGGGCGTTGGTCAAGGTGCTTCCAAAGCTATTTCTGAGACAACCTCAACAAAGGTTTCTGTCAAAAATGCTTGTGGAATCCACATCAATTCCGAGTTCTGCGTCCACAGCAGTGCTGCCCTTACGCTGCGACCCGGATATGCATTTTGCAGCAAGTTGGCATAAAGGCCCATTTGCTTAACATAGGGGTGCCTTGCATCCACTTCCCTTGGAACTATACGATCAGTTTTATGATCTAAAATCAAAATCTCTTCATGGCCAATCACAAGCCTGTCTATCCTGCCGCTCACCTCGCGGCCATCGGCCAGAAAGCCTCGCAACTCAACTTCTGCCTGACTGTTAACGCTGAAAAACTCGGCAAGATCTGGGCGCTCAATCAAGTCCACAAGCTTCAGGGCTTCGCTTTCTTCAATTGCCAAGCGGGTTGCCCTGCTGGCAGCATAAGTTTTTCGCTTGTTGGGCTCAATAGTTGGCAAAGTTTGCAGCAAGGTGTGAAGAGCCGTGCCACGCTTTGAGGCAGCCATTTGGCCTTGGCTGGTAATTACAGCATTGCGTTTGGAAAGGTGAGTTAAGCCGTAAATTGATTTCATTGTTTCTGGCAAAGCAGGCGCCAGCGCCCAAGTTGGCATTTCATCTGGCTTAGAACTTTCAGAACCATGCGCTGTCTGCTGCTTGCCGCCCCAGTCAAATTCTGCAGACAATGTTGGACCAACCGCCTTTTGAATCATGGCATACCAACTGTCTTCGGGAAGTTTTTTGTCGGTCTTTATGCCACATACATAAAGTTCGTCGCAGGCTCTGGTCATGGCAACATAAAGCAAACGGTTATGTTCGGCTTTGGCTTTGAGTTTTGCTGCATCTTTCCATTTTACCAGTTCGGAAGACTCGCTCAAATGTGGCAAGGACCAGATCGGCAACTTCGCGTCGGTTGTTCCAACTGGAATTGGAACTAAATTCGGCATATTGCGTGCGCCTTGCGGGGCAGACGCGGCGTCAGCCAAAAATACAATGTTAGCTTCTAGCCCTTTGGCGCCGTGAATGGTCATCAAGCGCACTTCCCCCGAGGTTTTTTCCATCTCACGTTTAATGCTGGTTTCACTGGCTTGAAACCAATGCAAGAAGCCTACTAAGGATTGCCCATTTTCAATTTCATAGACCATGGCCTGATCAAGAAATGCATCGCTGGCGTCAATTGACTCCGAACCCAAACGCATCGCCATAGCTTTTCGAAATTTGGTTAAGATATGCGCAAAAAAAGCATAGGGACCCATATAAGCAAATCGACTTTGCAGATCATGCAGCCAAGACGTATTTTCTGTGTTCGCAGTTTCTAACTTCGACCATAGACTTGATGTGCCGCGGCCAATGGCCAAATCCATCAGCTCATCTTCACCAATTGGTTTTGGCACCAATGGGCTTTTGAGCAAACAGGCTAAAGCATAATCGTCTTGAGGTAGTATCAACCATTGCAACAAGATCAGCAGATCTTGAATGACAAGACTATCAAGCAGTTGAAGACGGTCAGCACCTGCTACGGGCACACCACGCTTTCGAAGCTCGGCAATGAGCATCGAAAATAGTGGGCCTCGAGATTGCAACAGAATTAGTATGTCACTTGGTTCCACAAGTCGATCTCGGGCTTTGATCGCTCTGTTCCCAATCCAAGATCTTATTTTATCTGCGATTTGTCTGGCCAGCAGGCGACGCGGAGATTTGCTAGACTCGCGATCAACCGACAATGTCCAATGGTCGAGCGATTCCCCGTCTTCTTCACTCTCAACCAAGGGCCAAAGCTCGAAAACTCCGGGTAAACCGACACGGTTTGATTGATGTGGCCGTTCTAAAACATCGTCGGCGGCAAAACCAAATCGTACAGGCTGGGTAACGGGAAAGACACTATCAACCGCGTCTAAAATTGTTTGCGTGCTGCGATATGAAACAGCGAGATCTACATCGCTTAAATTTTTACTGGTGCCATTTATGCGTTCACCAAGAAATTTTTTTGCACCCGCCAAAGCCTGAACATCCGCACCTTGAAAGCTATAAATAGATTGCTTGCGATCACCGACCACAAAAATAGTTCGATCTTCGCTTTTTGGTCTGCCGGCACCTGAGAAAAATTCAGTGCATAATGCCGATATAATTTGCCATTGCGCGGGGCTGGTGTCTTGGGCTTCATCTACTAAAATATGTTTTAGCCCTGCATCTAATTTATACAGCACCCACTGGGTTGCCCGCAGCGAACTTACCAAAGTTGCGGTGCGCATAATTAAATCGTCAAAGTCATATTGCGCATTAAATTTTTTGTGCTGTTCAATTTTTTGGTAAACATTTTTTGCAAGTTGAAAAGCGTTGGCCGTCGCCTCAATGCGAAGCAAAAGATCATACTTCTGAATCATTTCGCTAATACGCTGCTTTTCACTTTCCAAGAATTCGAGGGTAGCTGGGTGATCTAGTCCAGTTTGCTTGGCGATGAGGCTTCCACGAATTTCATTAACTTTAGTAAAAAAAAGATCCCGCAATTCATCTACACTAGACGTAGGATCGGCCACCGCCCGCAGACATGCAACGCCATCAAACTTCCCATGTTTTTTATAGTCGGCCAACACATTCGCATGATGAGTATAAGCGCTTCTGTCGATTGCATTTAACTCTTCACCACTTGAAGCAAAACTATCCCATTCGCTCTGCCCCAAACTATTTTTCAGAAGAAGGGCATATTGATCATTGGAAATGTTTGAGTTCAGAACTTGCTTTAGTCCTTTTGCGCCATCCAAAAATTGACGCATGAGATATTCAAATCCGTCACTGGATACAAAACTGACAACTTGGTCAAAAGCCTTAGTTAAACTTTCATCGCTGCCTCCTTCTGCCAATTGCAGAACATCAGAAATAGCGTTTGTGAGAAGTGCCTTAGATTGCCGGTCATCCAACACGCGAAAGCCAGGTGTCATGCCCGCTTCGACGGGGAACTGCTGGAGCAACTTTTCACAAAACGCGTGAATCGTTTGAATTTTGAGACCACCCGGAGTTTCTAAAGCACGAGCAAAAAGTCGCCGCGCTGTATTGAGCAATTCTGGCTCAGTTGCTTCCAACCCAAGATCAGCCAATTGCAATTTTAATGCATAATCGTCAATGATAGCCCAGTCGCCCATGCGCTTATATAGACGCGCGGACATTTCAGATGCCGCAGCTTTGGTATAAGTAATACATAAAATGGCTGAAGGGTCTGCGCCCTCGAGAAGCAATCGTACAACGCGTTCCACAAGCACATGGGTTTTGCCCGAACCCGCATTTGCAGACACCCAAACCGACTGCGTTGGACTGGATGCAGCACGCTGTTCTTTAGTTGGGACAAATTCTTGTGTCATTCGTCGCCACCAGCCAAGAGCCATTCGAGATGGCGTGAGAGATGATCGAAGTCAGTTTTGTCATCTTCATATTTTATGGCGAGGCGCGGCACATAAGGATGCGCCGGATTCCTAAATCGTCTTAGCAAATTTTTGAAATTGGAAAGCTGTTGTTCACCGACGTCGGTGATGCTTTGACCTGTAATTGGGATTATTTTAATTATTTTGCCGGGCGGCGAGCCTCCCGAAATCTGCATATAAAGCAATTCACTGGTTTTAGCTTTTTGTAAGTGTTGAAAGTTACCTGCATTGAGAATCGCAACTTCGAGCAAAAGTTGCGGGCTTATGCCGCTCAACACTTCTTTGACGGTTGGCGGAGTGCCCGATTTGTAGTCTAAAATTCGCGCTGATCCATCGTTCAAAATATCGATGCGGTCGGCCCTCGCACTTAAACTGTAGCTTTGCCCATCTGTTACAAATTCCATTTTGCCGTCAAGTTCCGCCGATACTTTAAATATGTTTTTTCGCAAAGAAACTTCTTGGCCGACAAGCCATTTTGCTAAACGAATAAATCGCGGCTTCCAGAAATTGCTGATTTCAGCATCTGCCTTAAAAGTAGAAAAAGTCTGTTCGCCGGCCTGCAAAATT
>JANOXS010000064.1:0-13797 GCA_031418535.1 Hyphomicrobiales bacterium
TCAGCCAGCGGAATGGCAGGGGCAGCGGGGGGGATTTTTACCGTCGCAGTTTGGCCTGGCTTAATTTTTTCGCCGCCATCATCTATAACTCGGCCCTCGACAGACACATAGCCATCTGCGATGAGCTTTTGAAAGCGCGCACGGCTGAAATCAGGAAAGCTTGCCGCCAAGAATTTATCGAGGCGCATGGCAATTGTGGTTGTGGCCGAAAGAAGTGTTGGAGTGTCAGTCATATGTCGGATTTAGAACAACCTGTTGTGAATGAGCAATCAAAACGGCTGCTCAAGCTGGTCTATATCATGGGAATTGTTTTATTGTTGCTTTTCTTCGGGCTGGTGATTGGTATCATTTATAAATCTAGTCACAAAGCAAATGTAGTGGCTCCTGAGACTGAAATTCTTGGTCTCGGTTTGCCGCCTGATGAGAAATTTACGAGTGTGGTTTTGACCGGTGACAAGTTGACGATAAATGCGGGCCGGACGGTTTATGTGATTGATGTTCCGAGCCACCGTGTTATTCTGCGGGTGAATGGTCTGCAAGATTAAGCGACGATTTTAGAAGTATTGTTTAAGTGGTTTGAGTGTGTATCGTGAAACGAATTGAAGACAATTCGTTTTGGTCCCTTCGTCTATCGGTTAGGACGACAGCCTCTCACGTTGTAAAGGCGGGTTCGATTCCCGCAGGGATCACCATCCGAAAATTAAGCTATTGAATTTATTGTTGCATTTTGAAAGTGGGACACTTTTTTGAAAAAAGTGGGACACTTTCAGTTCATTTTACGTTCGCGGAACCATGAGCGGCATCGCTTCTTGCGAAAGCTTTCGACGGTTTGCGCGGCGCGTGTAGAGCGTCGCCATTTCGGCGCGTGTCCATCCAAAAATCGCCATCAGTTGAAGATCGCTTGCCCCGTTTTCGGCGGCGATTGTTGCACCAGCTTTGCGAAGGCCATGACTAGAACAATGAGGCAATCCAGCTTGATCACACCACTGTCGCATCGCATTTCCGAAACCATTGGCTGTGAAAGGTTTTCCAAAACTGGTGACGAGAAATGTCATGTGCCCGAGATTTGTTGCGTCCAACTGAATAGCCCCTAGATTTGTAGACACTTTGCCCCTTTAAAATGCGGCAAGGAGAACAACATGGGACAAGGTAATTTCACTGAAGATTGGACTTGCACAGTTTAATTCCGCGTCCTTGATGGCTAATGTTTCTCATCAATGAAGGGAGATCAAAATGTGACAAGTCCAACTCTTGCCTAGAAGGATGCGCAATCAAACTTGTTGATCGACTGAATCCAAGTCGAGATTAGCGCGCAACTTGCTCATCTCCACCAAGGCTCCCCTTGACATTATGACTTGGGCAGCAATTTTGTGAGCAGCACGTGCACTTTCTTGGCCGGTCTTGCCCTCAAGTCGACTCGCAATATATGCACCGTTGAAACTATCGCCTGCGCCTGTCGTATCGACGGGTTGTGGCACAGCAGCCGCCGGGACAATGAAGCGTTGATCATCGATCCAAACGCTGCAGTCCGCTGGACCATTCTTGATCACGACTTCTGACACACCATAGCTGCGAATCCGATCAACAATCGCATGTTCTGAAGCGTCGCAAAAAATTGACATTTCATCTTGCCGCGTTGGCAACGCAAGACTGGACACTTGATAGCCTTGAATTGTTGCGTCAATCATTGCGCGTTCTGACTCCCACAACTTCGGACGAAAGTTTGAATCAAACGCGATCAAAGCCCCGTTCTTTTTACAGGTGCTGAGGCAGTCAAAAAGTGTTTGACGCTGATGCATATTTAATATTGCCAGCGTGATCCCCGAGAAGAAAATGCAATCGACACCGACCAAACTCGCAGAAAGCACAGAAGGTGAGTCAGCAAGTGTTCGCGCCGCCGATTGAGATCGCCAGTAGGTGAATGATCGTTCGCCGTGTGCATCAAGAGAGATCAGGTAAAGTCCGATCGTTCGATTTTCGTGTCGAGTCACAGCACTCGCATCAATATTGTTTTCCGAAAGTAGTGACATGAAATTGTCGGAAAGTTCGTCTGTTCCCACCGCGCTGACGAATTTTATTTTGACTTTACTTTCGTCCGAAACTGCCCGCGCGTACCAAAGCGTGTTAAATGAATCCCCAGCAAAGCCCACGGCATACAAGTTTTCTTGCCGATGCGATAACTCGGCCATGCACTCACCTATTGCGGCAATGGTCTTCACAGAGAGCATGCAACTATTGGCGGGGCAAATTGTCCACTTTTGCGCGCGCGGAATTTTTTATCCATGGGCATTTGGCGTTTTTAATATTGTCGTTTCACTTCTGTCCGATATTTCGAAGTACTGGGGAAAGCGGTGGGCATATTCCTCAATGTTCAACAAAACACGGCTCAGATGCGATCGCATGAGTTCTTGAGCTCGGGCTGCTTTTCCTGCCGCTACGGAGTCAACTAAGTTATGGTGGTCATCCAATAGTTCGTCGAGATGACCATCCTGAATAGAAATGCGGCGAACACGATCCATGTGTTTTTTTGAGTCTGCGATAAAATCCCAAACACCTTCGCGGCCTGCGAGGCAACAAAATAGATAATGCATGCGCTCGTCGGCCAAATAGAAAACACTTGAATTGTTCTCGCTTATCGCAAGCTCTTGCTCTTCTAAAGTCTGCCGAATTGCCAGCAAAATACGTTGATTGCTGCGATTGGCCGCTTCCGCAACTACTGCAACCTCAAGATTTTCGCGTACGAATTGGGCATCGCGGACGGCTTCTGGTCGAATAGGAGAAACTATTCCGCCACTGCGAGCACGAAGATCAACGAGGCCCTCACTGCTCAACCTCGACAAAGCCTCACGCACTGGAGTGCGACTTACACCAAGCAATTCTGCTAATGCTTGCTCGCCCACAGACTCATTTGGCTTCAGTTCCAAAGAAACAATCTTTCGCGACAGTATTCGATAACACCGCTCAGCCGCCGAGAGTTGTAATTTTTCTGTCATTATTATCAATGCGCCGTTTCTCGGTATTTTTGTATGCATAAATCCCCAAAGTCAAGGAGCAGAGTGAGTTGGTTTGGAAATATCGCCGTTGCCAAATCAATCCATTGACATGCGTATTTGAATTCTTGTATACATACATGCATCATCACAGGAGAAAAAGAGATGATTTTTTCAAAACAGAAGACTCTGAGAGCCGTTTTGTTGGCGACCGTCACGGTCGCTGCAACAGTGGGGGCAACATTGCTGCCAGCTCATGCGGAAGACCAAATTACCATCGGTGCGTTGTATCTTGATGCGCAAGGTTTCTACGGCGGAATCAAGAAGGGCATTGAAACTGGTGCCGGAACCTCAAACATTCGCCTCTTAGGCCAAAATAGCCAAGGTGATGCATCCCGTGAAGCGCAGTTTGCATCGACATTGATTTCGTCCAAAGTGAAGGCGATTATCATGTCGCCAGTATCAGCGACCGCCTCTGTCCCCGTCGTAAAACAGGCTTTCGAAGCTGGAATTCCCGTCATTTGCTATAACACATGCATTAATGACGAAGACGCCAAGAAGTATGTCAAAGCCCTGGTTACAACCGACCAGTTTGCGCTTGGTTATGATGTTGGCGTTGTGGCAGGTGAATATTTTGTTGCAAACAAGATCGACAAACCTCGTTTCGGCATTCTCAATTGCGACGTCTATGAAGCATGCGTACAGAGAAAGGCAGGTTTCAAGAAAGCTGTAACTGAGAAAGTTCCTGGAGCTGAATGGGCAGGTGATCAAGCCGGCTTCGAACCAGGTAAGTCAACTGAGACTGCAACGACCATGTTGACAGCAGATAAAGACATAACTGCGATGTTTGCCACAACCGATAACGGCACAGTTGGGGCGATACAAGGAATCGAAGCGACAGGTCGCGAAGGTTCTGTTGTGGTATTTGGCAACGACATCAGCGTTCAATTGGCACAGTATTTGATAAAAAAGCCAAAGACGATCATTGCCACGAACGGACAGAAGCCACAGGAAATGGGCAAGGGTTCGGTCGAAGTTGCATTGAAAGCAATCAAAGGTGAAAAGATTGAGCAGTATCTGACAATTGTTGCCACCGAGTTGTTCAGATCGTCTAAACCAGCAGAAGTGCAGGCTTGGTTAGACGCTCGCCCGGATCAAATTCCGTAAACGCAGATTTTCATCAAACTGGTTGGAGGTCGCTCTTACGCGGGCGTCCTTCAATTTCCTCTTACGTGTCAGGTTAACCAAAAATGACGAGAGCACTCGTAGAGTTGAAAGGCATTTCGAAAGCCTATCCCGGTGTGGTGGCGTTGGAAGCTTTGGACTTTCAACTTGTTGCGGGCGAGGTTCGCGCCCTGTTAGGAAAAAACGGTGCGGGCAAATCAACACTCGTTAAAATTCTCGCAGGTGTCGTGAAATCAGACTCAGGCACGATTATGATTTCAGGAGAGGTGAAATCTCTACAGTCGCCTGCAGATGGGATCAAGGCGGGCATCGCCACTGTTCACCAAGAACTGAGTGTCGTTCCAGATATGTCGGTTGCAGAAAACATTTATATTGGCAGCTGGCCGCGACGGAATGGTCGTATCGACTGGGATGAAATGCACCGGGGGGCGGCTGCGGTACTCCTTCGTTTGGGCGTCACCATTGATCCAAAACAATCAATCAGAAAAATTTCTATTGCAGAACGCCAGCTTGTCGAAATTGGCCGAGCTTTGCGACAGGGTGCGCGGATTCTCATTTTGGATGAACCTACAAGTTCATTGGTGGCACACGAGGTCGAGGTTCTCCTTGCGGTGATCCGATCTTTGTCGGCAAGTGGAACCGGCATTATTTATATCTCTCACCGCATGGACGAAATCCGAAAAATTGCAACGTCGGTTACAATTGTGCGCGACGGGAAGCACATTGCAACGGGGCCCGTGAATGAGTTCAGCAGTGGTCAGGTTGTGGAGATGCTGCTTGGAACCAAGAATCATGGCGCCCAAAAACTTACGTCCAACATGTCCCCAACTGCACCGGTTGTGTTTTCAATTCAAAATCTATCAGTCGCCCCGCGTGTTGTGGCTGCAAGCTTTGACATCCGCGAAGGTGAGGTTCTCGGCATCGCCGGGGTACTTGGTTCGGGACGTACTGAGATTCTTCAGGCCTTGGCAGGCCTTCGACCGTTCAAAGCTGACGCCGCCAAATTGCATGGTACGGACTATCACCCAAGCAACCTCGCTCAGGCTATGGCCTGCGGTGTCATCATGACTCCCGAAGACCGGCGCGGGGAGGGCGCTATTACAATGCTCGGCATCGACGAAAACTTGGTCATGTCGAACTGGGCGTCTGTCTCCCGCTTCGGAACAATCAATCGCACTGCGATGATGAAAAAAGTGGCGGAGTCAATCCGCACCTTGGGCATCAAGCTGGCTCGGCCCGATGAAGCGCTGGCCAATCTCAGTGGAGGCAACCAACAAAAAGTCGTTATTGGTAAAGCCTTAAACGCCAACCCGAGAATACTTTTACTAGATGAGCCTACGCGAGGAGTCGACATCGGCGCAAAACGCCAGATCTATGAATTGATGCGACAGTTTGCAGACAGAGGGTTCGCGGTGGTCTTCGTGTCAGGTGAACTTGAGGAATTCTGCGAGGTCTGTGACCGCGTCATTATCCTGCGTTCAGGCCAAATTACTGCTGAACTTTCGGGCGAAAAAATCAATACTCAAAGTCTTTTAGATTTGACGATGGGTGAACAGAGAGAGCAAAATTGATGACTGTCCCAACATCCATTAAGACCACAGAGACCGCCAGAATAAGCTTTTTCTTGAAGAAGCGCGCAAACGAGGTGGGGCTTTTTGTTGCAATAGCGGTTCTCTATGCGATCCTTGCTGTCTTTGCGCCAAACTTCTCGACTGCTGGAAATCTGCTCAATATATTGAGAGATGCTGCCTTTGTCGGCATCATTGCTTGGGGAATGACGCTTGTTCTGATTAGCGGCGAAATCGATATCTCTGTCGGCCCCCATGTTGCTTTCGCGGGCGTCGCATTGGCCCTTCTCGCCCAACATGGCATCAACATCTACATAGCGGCGCTGTTGGTGATGTTGATGGGCGCATGCATTGGTATTTTTATAGGTGTGCTGCGCTCTTATTTCGATGTCCCAAGTTTTATTGTCACGTTGGCGCTCTGGCTGGCACTCCGGGGGATCGCTCAGGTCATGTCCGACGCAGTTCCTATTGTGATCGCCGACTATGATTTTCAGCGTTTGGGTTCTGGCTGGTTTCTTGGGGTGCCAATTCCAGCGATCTTCATGATCGTGCTGTTTCTCTTGTTCAGTTTTATATCAACAAGCACGGTCTTCGGACGGAGTGTTTATGCCGTCGGCGGTAACGCTGAAGCAGCGAGACTTTCAGGCATACCGGTGGCGAGGATCAGAATCCAGGTTTTTGCGATTACTGGCGTTCTGGCCGCTCTCACGGGTGTTCTGATGGCGAGTCGGCTTGGGTCAGGCAATAGTGGAGCGGCTTCCGGTCTTGAATTTGATATCATCGCCGCAGTTGTCGTAGGTGGCACAAGTCTATTTGGTGGCAGGGGGACTATGCTCGGCACTCTTCTGGGAATTATCTTTATCGCTGCTCTCGTGAACGGTCTCGTTCTTCTGGGCGTCGATCCTTTCGCTCAGGGGATTGTCCGTGGATTTGTCATTCTCGCTGCCGTGATGGTCAACATTTTTAGCATAAAGCGCGTGAGGATTTGATGACTTTGCAATCTGACCGACCAAATCGTGCTGCAGTTCTCATCAGTCCAAACACTGTTGAAGTTCAAGACTGGGACGAACCGACACCGGGCCCCACTGATGTCGTTGTTGAAGTGGCGGCTGTGGGTGTGTGTGGCTCAGATGTGCACTACTTTAAGCACGGTCGCATTGGCGATATTGTTATCGACAAGCCACTCGTTCTTGGACACGAAGTAGCTGGCACAATCAGTTCTATCGGAACAGAAGTTAAGCACCTGAAAATTGGAGATCGCGTCACCCTCGAACCACAACGTCCTTGCGGACATTGTGAGCAATGCTGGTCCGGGGCATATAACTTGTGTTCAGACGTCATCTTCATGGCAGCACCACCCTATCATGGTGCTTTTGCGCGCCGTGTTGTCAATCCGGCAGACTTCACCTTCCGCATTCCTGATACGATGAGTTTTGAAGAAGCAGCATTGATGGAGCCGCTGGCTGTTGGGTTCTGGGCAGCCGAACGCGCACAGATTGGTGCAGGTAAAAAATGCCTTATTATTGGCGCAGGACCTATTGGTCTGCTTGCTGCCCAGGTGGCTGCTGCGCGTGGTGCTTCGAGTATTGTGATCTCAGATGTAAATCCCGAAAGGATCAATGTCGTCCGACGCTTTAGCCGGTTCATTGCGCACGATGCCGGTGTAGATCCTGGCTATGCTTCGGTGGAGCCTTTTGATCACATCATCGAATGCAGTGGGTCCGCGGACGTTTTAAATCGCGCATTACAAAGGGCTAGGCCGAGGGGATCAGTCGCTCTCGTCGGCATCAACGTCAATGGTCACGCGAACATCGATGTATGGTCCATCATGGCAAAAGAACTGACGATGGTCGGGGTTTATCGCTACGCAGGAATTTACCCCAGAGTCATTGCCTTGGCCAGCAGTGGTCAAATTGACTTAAAATCGATCATCACCCACAAATTTGATCTGGATCATACGGGAGACGCACTTTCGCAAAGCAGTCGTGACATGTCTTCAATCAAGTCAATCGTGCTGCCATGACCCAAAATGTCGAGATCGAACTCAATGTAGGTGACCTCGTAGGTGAAAGTATACTCTGGTGCCACGAGGAACGATCACTATACTGGATCGATATCTGTGGCCGCCGTATCCACCGCTACGAGCCTGATGGTGCTCGGCACGACACATGGGAAACGCCAGATTTCCCGACATCAATTGCCATGCGAAAGTCCGGTGGATTTCTTGTCAGCCTGCAGCATCAAGTATGCTTTTGGCAACCAGACGGAAAATTTGAAACCTTTGTGGAACCTGAACCAGATATGCCCGGCAATCGGCTGAACGAAGGACGTGTTGCTCCAGATGGATCATTCTGGGTCGCTTCCATGCAAAACAATTTGAATTCAGATGGATCGTCGCGGCCGATGACGGCTAGTACCGGCGCTGTTTATCGGATTGACCCCAGTGGCAATCTCAAAAAGCTGACTGAAAACATTTTCGGAATCTCGAACACCATGGCGTGGTCAGACGAGGGTGATTTCTATTTTGCTGATACAATGGCGAATGCGATCTATCGTTTCGATTATGACGCGGTCTCATCAACTCTTGGCAAACGGGAAACATTAGTGTCGGACATCGGTCAAGGAGCGCCCGACGGATCGACGCTCGACTCCTTTGGGCGAATTTGGAATTGCCGATTTGGCGGAGGAGCAGTTCTTTGCTTCGATCGGAATGGAAGCATTTGCGAAGCACTGCGCTTGCCCGTGAAGTCGCCGACCAGTTGCACATTTGGTGGAAAGGATCTGTCCACGCTTTACATCACGTCAGCTCAATTCGGTTTGTCTGATGCTGAAGTTGTTTCCAATCCCATTGAGGGATGCCTTTTGTCTGCGAAAGTCGGTGTAGTTGGCAATCCCGAACCAAAATTCGGATGAGAGGTAACAATGGCTTATAAGTTCTGGAGCGTTCAGTGATTGGTTTTGCAGGAAAGACAGTCGTCGTCACGGGAGGTAGCCTTGGCATGGGCTTGGCTTGCGTCAAGTGCTTTGCCGAGCGTGGAGCCAATGTCCTGGTTGTTGCGAGCGATGAACACTCTGTTACGGAAGCTGTGAACGAGGTGGGGGGAAGCACAAAAGGTTTTGTAGGTGACGTTCGCCGGACGATCGACATTCGCGCAGCCGTCGAGAAAGCTGTCAGCACTTTTGGCGGTGTCGATGTTCTCGTCTGTAGTGCCGGGATACAACGCTACGGAACTGTTGTTGATACTCCTGAAGACGTATGGGACGACGTGCTCAATATTAATTTGAAAGGCATTTTTCTCGCGGCAAAATACGCCATTCCTGAGATGCGAAAGCGCGGCGGTGGAGCAATCATCGCTATATCTTCGGTCCAAGCCTATGCCTCGCAGGCGGGGGTGGCGGCCTATACCGCTAGCAAGGGCGGCATCAACGCTCTGGTCAGGGCCATGGCACTCGACCACGCTGGCGATAACATCACGGTAAACGCCGTCTGCCCTGCATCGATAGACACGCCCATGTTGCGCTGGGCTGCAGACCTCTACAAAGGTGAAGGTACTGCGGAAGCCACAGTTGCGGCATGGGGCCGTGGCCACCCCCTCGGACGGGTCGGTCAAACCTGGGAGGTGGCAGAACTGGTCGCCTTCCTCGCGGGTCCAAACGCCCGTTTCATTACTGGTGCCGATATGAAAATTGACGGCGGTGTGATGTCTAAACTGGGCATCGTATTACCGGAGGCGCAGTGATGACAGTTCCAGCAAAACCGGAATTCAGGTCAAGTTCTTTCCTTCGCTCGCATATGCAAGAGATCATCAACTTTTATTTTCCAATTTGTATCAACGAAACCTCCGGAGGTTATTACAACGCGTTCCGGGATGATGGCGCGATCTATGATCGGCAAACACAACATTTGGTTTCAACAACGCGTTTCATTTTCAACTACTGCACGGCCTTTGGGCTCTTTGGTCGCGAAGAGTATCTCGCCGCAGCACAACACGGCATCGACTACTTGATTGGGAAGCATTTAGACCCCCAACATGGTGGCTACTTCTGGGTCATGAAAAATGACCAACCATCGGACACCACGAAGACATGCTACGGTCACGCCTTTGTTCTCTTGGCTTTCGCATCTGCGGCTAAAGCTGGAATTGCAGGCGCCAAAGAGCGCGTTGAGGAAACCTACCAACTTTTAGAATCACGATTCTGGAGTGAAAACGACAAGGTATATGTCGACGAAATAAATCGCGATTGGTCACTGGTCTCTCCCTACCGCGGGCAGAATGCAAACATGCACATGACTGAGGCCATGCTCGCGGCATACGAAGCGACTGGTGATGCGAAGTTCCTTGATAGAGCTGAAACACTTGCATTCAAGATATGCGTTGAGCTTGCCGAAAAATCTGGCGGCCTCGTCTGGGAACATTACCACGAAGACTGGTCAATTGACTGGGAGTACAACAAGGATGATCCTCACCATCTTTTCAAGCCCTATGGTTTCTTGCCGGGGCATATGACGGAGTGGACAAAATTACTGCTGTTGCTGGAACGTTATCGTCCGCGCGACTGGATATTGCCAAAGGCAGTGCAACTTTATGAAGCAGCGCTTGCGCGCGGTGCAGACCTCGAAAACGGTGGCCTGCATTATAGCTTTGGCCCAGATGGAAAACTTTACGATCTGGACAAGTACCATTGGGTTCATTGTGAAACACTCGCAGCTGCAGCAGGGCTCGCGGTTCGCACCGGCTTGGAACGCTACTGGCAGGACTACGATCGACTTTGGGCATTCAGCTGGCGGCATTTTATTGACCATGAATACGGCTGCTGGTTCCGCGTGCTTTCACCCGAAGGCAAAAGGCATGACGACAAAAAAAGTCCGCCCGGAAAAACCGACTATCATCCGTTTGGAGCCTGTTACGAAATTCTCAGAATCATAGGGGATGCAAAATGAGTGACTGCAATCTCGTTCGGGCAGTGACAGCCAAGGAATTCAAAAGGAGAGCCTCATGAAAAGGCCCAAAATTACTGATGTTCGTGCAACGACCGTAACAGTTCCACTCGAAGCGCCCTTACGACATTCCAACGGTGCGCATTGGGGCCGGTTCGTACGCACAATTGTTGAGGTTGAAACTGATGTCGGTATTGTCGGTCTTGGAGAAATGGGCGGCGGCGGCGAGAGCGCGGAATTGGCTTTTAAGTCTCTGAAATCTTATCTCCTCGGGCACGATCCATTTGAACTGGAGAATCTTCGGTTCATGATCTGCAATCCGACTGCAAGCCTCTATAACAATCGCACACAGATGCATGCGGCAATCGAATTCGCTTGTATTGATATTATGGGCAAATTTCTCGGTGTGCCAGCATACGACCTGTTTGGCGGCAAGATGAGAGATAAAGTACCGTTTGCAAGCTACCTCTTCTTCCGTCTTCCAAACAAGGATACGGGTGCGGGTGAAATCAGGACAGCTGATCAACTGATTGCGCAGGCACTCGAGCTGAAAAAATCTCACGGTTTCTCCACGCATAAACTGAAGAGTGGAGTTTTTGCACCTGAGTATGAACTCGAAGTCTTTCGCGCCTTAGCAAAGGCCGTTGGAAGTGACAGCGTCCGCTATGATCCCAACGCGGCCTTCACAGTCGAAGAATCCATTAAATTTGCAAAAGGTATTGAAGACCTCAACAATGACTATTTTGAGGATCCAACTTGGGGTCTAAACGGCATGCGCAAAGTTAGAGAAAAAGCGTCGATGCCGCTCGCCACAAATACGGTTGTTGTGAATTTTGAACAGTTGGCCGCAAATACACTCAATCCTGCCGTCGATGTTGTCCTGCTCGATACAACATTTTGGGGTGGTATTCGTCCCTGCATAAAGGCTGCAGGAGTTTGCGAAACATTTCAGACTGGCATTGCAGTTCATTCATCCGGTGAACTTGGCATTCAGCTGGCAACGATGCTGCATCTCGGTGCTGTGCTGCCAAATCTGAAATTCAGCGCTGATGCTCACTACCATCAGTTAAAAGATGACATCATTGTGGGAGGTCCAATGCGTTATGAAAATGGGGCAATCCACGTTCCCGATGGAGTTGGGCTCGGTGTTGAAATCGACAGAGAGAAGCTCAAACAGTATTCGGAATTGTACAAAGAACTTGGCAGCTACCCTTATGACCGCGACCCGTCACGTCCGGGTTGGTTTTCTGTGACACCGAACGCGCGATGGGCTGACCCGAATGACAATCGCGTTGTTCAATACTAAAGTTCCAACAAAAAACGATTGACTTGTTCTTGCCGCATAAGTTTGCCTCCCGAGGAAGTCAGCATTCAACTCAGCGTTTTTAACCAATCACTGTACCATCCTTTGAATAGCTTATACTGGGTTTCAGCATAATGCTTTTGACTGTTACTTAATTCATCCGATGCAATGAAGTTCATCGCATACTCGGGGTTTCCTTCAAGCACCATCAAAAATTTATAATAGAGTACAAGGTCTGTCCCCTCGTCAAAAGTTGATAGTACCCAAAGCGCCTGTTCCAACTCGCGAGCGAGCTTGCGCGCTTTCGCGTCGCCCGCTGCAGCCCTCTCGCAAAGTGCAACGAGATGTAACACTTCTTTCGGCAATATGTTGCCAATTCCTGTGATCGCTCCAGTTGCTCCGCAATTCACGAAACCATGAAATACCTGCGTATCAACTCCGACCATTAGTGTGAGCGAAGGATCGTTCCCGGTAATGTGTTCGGCGGCGTATTGCAACGCCTCGGCACCGCCAAATTCCTTAAACCCCACAAGATTTGGATAACGGCGCCTAAGGTTGAAGAAAAGTTCAGCTTTGGTCTCATAACCATAATATGGACTGTTGTAGATGACTGACGGGAGGCCGCTTGAAGCCTCGAGAATACTGGAGAAGTGTGCATCTTGAGCCGAAACACTGTTGCCTCGAGACAATACACGCGGAATAATCATCAAGCCTTTGGCCCCTACTTTTTGTGCGTGAGCAGCATGCGCAGCGGCCAGTGCAGAATTTTGAGCACCCGTTCCCACGATGACAGGCACACCAGCCTTAACAAGACATTCAACGCCTTGCTGGCGTTGCTCATCAGTGAGCAGAGGCCAGTCACCCATCGACCCGCAATAGACGACGGCGGACATGCCTACACTTATGAGTTCCTTTCCTTTTGCCGCCAAGGCATCGAAATCAGGCGTTCTGTTGGACTTACAAGGGGTCATCAGGGCCGGCATGCAGCCGCAGAATATATTGTTAGTCATAAACTTGTTTCCTTCTTATTGGCGATTGCTATATTTATTCGATGGGTTTCACTCTTGGAATGATGCTCCGCAACTTTGAAATCCTTTGTCATGCGCAACTCTGGCACAATCAGTTAAAGAACTGATTTCAAGAAGTTCACGGTTTCTGGCTGCTGAGGTGTATTAAACACCTGTTCCGGCGGACCAATTTCATGGATTCGTCCTTGATGCATAAATGCTACGCGATCCGAAACCTCGCGGGCAAAGCGCATTTCGTGGGTCACAACAATCATCGTCATGCCTTCGGAAGAAAGCAGGCGCATAGTGTCAAGAACCTCACCAACGAGTTGCGGATCGAGAGCGGAGGTTACTTCATCAAAAAGCATGTAGTGCGGCGACATCGCGAGAGCACGAGCGATTGCCATACGTTGTTGTTGGCCTCCAGACAGCTTTGACGGGTACACAGAGAGCTTGTCACCCAGTCCAACGTGTTTCAGATTTTTTACTGCAAAGGCTTCAGCGTCTTGACGGTTCATGCCGAGTACCTTCCGGGGCGCAAGCATGACATTCTCCATCACTGTAAGGTGTGGAAAGGCGTTCCACTGCTGGAAAACGATCCCAATCTTTTGCCTCAATGTGTTGAGGTTAGTGGCGCGTGCGTGGACCTCTATGCCATCCACAAGTATGCGGCCCGAGTTGATTGGCTCTAGTCCATTGATGCACATTAGAAGTGTCGACTTGCCAGAACCGGAGCTTCCTATGACTGAAACAACCTCCCCTTTTTTTACAACCATGGTCACACCTTTTAGCACCTCTAGTGGGC
>JANOXS010000065.1:0-35520 GCA_031418535.1 Hyphomicrobiales bacterium
GCATTTCTTCGGCTGATACAGTGTATGCGGTTTTAAGATAGTTGCGGAAACCATCGGCGTGGGGTTCAAGAAACGAGAACGAATGCACATCTGTTTGTTCTTGAGAAGCATCGCCACGCCCCGGAGTGAATGGAACCTTGATATCATGGCCAGCAATCTTGGCCGCTTTTTCAATGGCTGCGGAACCAGCAAGCACAATCAGATCTGCCATCGACACCATTTTACCGCCAGATTGTGCGGCGTTGAATGTCTTCTGGATATTTTCAAGTGTGTTCAACACTTGGGCCAATTGTTCAGGTTGGTTAACAGCCCAATCGTTTTGCGGGGCAAGACGAATGCGTGCGCCATTCGCGCCACCGCGTTTATCCGACCCGCGAAACGTGGCAGCTGATGCCCAAGCAGCACTCACGAGTTGTGATACTGTGAGGCCCGAAGCCAAGACCGTATTTTTGAGTGCTACGATATCTGTGGCGTCAATCAATCGGTGCTTTACGTCAGGAATTGGATCTTGCCAGATTAGCTCTTCAGCTGGCACCATGGACCCGAGATAGCGAATGGTGGGGCCCATATCGCGGTGCGTGAGCTTGTACCAAGCGCGCGCAAAAGCATCAGCAAATTGATCAGGGTTTTGGTGGAAGCGCCGCGAGATTACTTCGTATGCCGGGTCAACACGCAAGGCTAGGTCGGATGTCAGCATGGTCGGAGCGTGGCGCTTAGATGGGTCGTGGGCATCTGGGATTGTTCCAGCCCCTTTGCCATCTTTCGGTTGCCATTGGTGTGCACCAGCCGGGCTCTTGGTCAATTCCCATTCAAAGCCAAACAGAATGGAGAAATAGTCGTTGCTCCACTGAGTTGGCTTTGTCGTCCAGGTGACTTCAAGTCCGGAGGTAATTGCATCACCGCCTGAACCTGTACCGTAGCTTGACAGCCAGCCGAGGCCTTGGGCCTCGAGGGCCGCACCTTCAGGTTCCACTCCCACATGGGTTGTGGGGCCAGCGCCATGGGTTTTACCAAAGGTGTGACCACCCGCAATTAATGCCACAGTTTCTTCGTCATCCATGGCCATACGCGCGAACGTCTCGCGAATGTCTTTGGCTGATGCGGCAGGATCAGGATTGCCATTTGGGCCTTCGGGATTTACATAGATCAAACCCATTTGAACGGCGGCGAGAGGGTTTTCCAAATCACGGTCGCCTGAATAGCGCTGGTCTTCCAGCCACTTTCCTTCTGGTCCCCAATAAATATCTTCTTCGGGTTCCCAGACATCTACGCGGCCGCCACCAAAGCCAAAGGTTTTAAAGCCCATAGAATCCAGTGCGCAGTTGCCCGCAAAAATCATCAAGTCGGCCCAAGAGAGTCTGTTGCCATATTTTTGTTTGATTGGCCAAAGCAAGCGTCGGGCTTTGTCGAGATTGCCATTGTCTGGCCAGCTGTTCAGCGGCGCAAAGCGCTGGGTCCCAGAGCCTGCACCACCGCGACCATCGCCCGTGCGGTAGGTGCCTGCGCTGTGCCACGCCATGCGAATGAAAAATGGTCCGTAGTGCCCGAAATCTGCGGGCCACCAATCTTGTGAGTCCGTCATCAGAGCGAAAATATCCGCTTGGACGGCTTTCAAATCAAGTTTGTTAAAAGCGGCGGCATAATCAAAGGCTTGGCCCATTGGATTCGACAGGGCAGAATTTTGATGCAGGATGCGTAAGTTAAGTTGATTTGGCCACCAGTCGCGGTTTGATCTGGCGGCGGCAGTTGCTTGTTTAGCCGCACCGTGCATGACGGGGCATTTGCCAGCATTGGCGGTTTCATTTTCCATGGTATTCTCCTGCTTTAAATTTCATTTATACCAAAGCTAGGCATTTATATTAAGGTCTAATTTGTGCTTGCGACGATAAGGTAGTGTTGTATAAATTTGAATTTTGTTGGCGTTAATCTTGTCGGCAAAATGGGTGTTCCGTTTGGCTCTTGCTACATGTAGGTTGAAACAATGCTGACCCACACGATTCTGAACTCTGTCGAAACCCCAAATCTTATTTTGCGGGAGATTTCTGCTGAAGATCGCTTTGATCTGGCGGGATTTATGACGCAAACCCGCTATCAAAAATATATAGCTCACAAGCTTAAAAATCTTGATGAGGTGACGGAGTTTGTACGTCGACAAGTTGCTGTACAAGGCGATGGCAGACGCCGGGTTTATCATTTGGCTGCCGAAGAACGCATGTCGTGTGAAGTTGTTGGCGATGGTTTTCTCATTACGCACCAAGACAGTGCCTTAGAATTGGGCTGGGGAATGCACCCTGCATTATGGTCGATGGGATTTGGCACCGAGATTGGCCGGGCTTTGCTTGGTTTGGGCTTTGAACGTTTGCGGGCGAAGACTATCTGGTGCAAAATTATGTCTGCCAATAAGCGCTCCCATCGTTTGGCAACGCGGATTGGTTTCAAACATAGCAAAACTGAAGCCTCTTACCCTGTAGGCCAAGGCCGTGTAGAGCCTGTTGAAATTTACAGCATGACGGCCGAGCAATATTTTGATCTGCCCTATTAAGGCATAAGACTTTGGAAAAATTAGAAGTAACAATTGTGGGCTCGGGGCCTGCTGGCTTGATGGCTGCTGAGGTGCTGGCTACAGGTGGTGCAAAAGTTACAATCGTTGATCACATGGCAAAGCCAGCTCGCAAATTTTTGTTAGCGGGCAGGGGCGGCCTCAATCTCACGCATTCAGAACCTTTAGAAGCATTGCTCCAACGTTATGGCGAGGCTGCTGAATTTTTAACGCCTGCCATTCGGGCATTTCCGCCATCTGACTTGGTGGCTTGGGTCAACGGATTGGGCATTGAAACTTTCGTGGGCTCATCGGGCCGCGTGTTCCCGAAACAAATGAAGGCGTCGCCGCTGCTTCGCGCATGGCTCAAACGATTGGATAGTTTAGGGGTTGTGTTTAAACCCGGGTCAAGGTGGCAAGGTTTTGACGGCAATGCCACTATTTTGGCGATGGGTGGAGCAAGTTGGCCGCAATTGGGCTCTGATGCCGAATGGGTGCCAATTTTGCGCGGTGAAAACATTCGGGTGAATGCGTTTCGTCCGGCCAACAGCCGCTTTCTAGTTGATTGGACACCAGTATTTCGCAATCGCTTTGCGGGGACGCCCGTTAAAAATGTGGGATTAAATTATGCCGGCAACAAAGTGCGTGGCGAATTGATGATCTCTAGTGAGGGCATTGAAGGGGGGGCAATTTATGCCATGTCGCGGCATATGCGCGATGCACCCGGCCATATCTTGCTTATTGATTTGCGACCAGATTTAACCGCCGAAGTTTTGAATGAGCGCCTTGCCGCGCGCCCTCGCGGTAAGGACACGCAATCGAACTGGTTGCGTAAAGTGGCCGGACTTTCACCCGTTGGTATTTCACTCTTGCGTGAAACTGATACGCCAATCACGGGTGAGGGCATGAAGGCCGTCGGTGTTAAAATTATGCGTCCCGCAAGTTTGACGCGGGCGATTTCATCGGCAGGCGGTGTGGCACTTACTGAGCTTGATGAGCATTTCAAAATTAAGTCTCTCGGCAATGTTTATGCCATTGGTGAAATGGTCGATTGGGAAGCCCCAACTGGCGGTTATTTATTGCAAGCTTGCTTCGCGTCAGCTGTAGCTGCGGCCAAGGATATGTTGGCCAGAGCTGCCTAAAACTGGCCGCTTCATTGCCATATTTACCCTTTTAAAGACTCGAGAAATTCTATTTTCGGAGGTTGGTTATGGGTAAGTTGCGTTTTGGAGTTTGGGCGGGTTTTTTTATGGCGTTATCAGGGCCTGCGTTTGCCGATAAAACCGATTATTGCGCCGCATACGCTCGCGATTTTGCGGATGCGAGAACGCGCGACAAGCCGATCTGGCAGCACAAGTATGACATCGCGTTGCAAGGCTGTTTGACAGAACCTAAGCGGGCAGAGGTCGCAAAGCCGCCTGCCGCTAAACCTGTGGCACCCAAAACAAAAATTGTTGAAATTATTCCGCCAGAACCTGAAATCGATCCTGTTGTCGTAAAACCCGTTGTGAAAGCAAAATTTGTGCGGCCAGAACCGGGTACTGAAGCTTGGAAAACCTATTGCGCGCAAAAATACACTTCGTTTAATGCCAAGACAGGAACTTACACCTCAAAGACAGGTGTTGAACGCAAGTGCTTGGTTACAAACAACTAACTGGCATCAGCCAAAATCATTTCAGCGGCCTTCCAGGCCATCATTATGACGGGCGCATTGATGTTTCCCGATGTGATGCTGGGAAAAGCAGAGGCATCCACCACACGTAAATTTTGAACACCATGAACTTTTAGTTGCGCGTCAACAACGGATGTTTTGGCGTTTGGCCCCATGCGGCAGGTGCAAGATGGGTGGTATACTGTGCCGCTGCGCTGGCGAAAATCAGCAATCAGTTCGTCGTCACTTTGAACCGCTGGACCGGGGCGAAGTTCTTCTTCGATTAAATTGCGCAAAGGCTTGTGACTGGCAATCGTGCGCAGGAATTTGACTGCATCGAGCATTTCAGCAACATCGTGGTCGGTCGAAAAAGCGTTGGCTGTTATACGCGGGTGTTCAAACGGGTTGGCAGATTTGATCATAATCTCACCCCGGCTGGTGGGGTGGCAGTTAGAAAGGCCGATCGACATTCCTGAAAATGGGTCAGGGGACAGCACCGGACGTTCGCCTGCTTTGGGAAGCAATGTGGAAAACGCTTGCATGTAAAGCTGCATATTCGGACGCTTCAATTTGGGATTAGTCCGGAAAAAACCACCCCCATGGTTGACACTTAGGCTTAGAGGTCCGCTGCGGGTCAAAAGATATTTCAGGCCTACGCGCAGTTTCCCCCACCACGGCCGAAGCTCATCATTCAGTGTGGGCACATTCATGCGCCACGTATAATTTATGCCCACATGGTCTTGTAAATGGCGACCAACATTTTCATTGGCAACTTTAACTTCAATGCCGTGCGACTTGAGCAGGGCGGCGGGACCGATTCCTGAGAGTTGCAACAATTGCGGTGAATTTATTGCACCACTGGAGACAATCACTTCTTTCGTTGCATTGACCGCATACGTTTTCCCCAACCGCATATATTCAACACCTATTGCGCAGTTTCCTTCAAACAGAATTTTGGTGACTTGAGCGTGGGATATAATTTTCAAGGTAGACCGCTTTTCTGCCTTTCGCAAAAAAGCCCGCGCGGTCGAGTTTCTCCGGCCATTTTTAATTGACATTTGGTAGCTGCCAACTCCTTCTTGAGTGGCGCCATTAAAGTCGGGATTGTAGGGCAGGCCTGCCGCCTCCGATGATGTGATGTATGGCGCAACTAATGCATGACAGTCGCGCGCATTGGCACTTATGAAATAGGGCCCACCTGTGCCCCGGAACGCATCAGCACCAGCCTCATTGTCTTCTAGTGCTTTGTAGGCTGGCAGCACATCATCCCAGCCCCAGCCATCATTGCCTGCGGCTTTCCACGCGTTGAAGTCTTCGGCTTGACCGCGAATATAGACCATTGCGTTGATTGAACTTGAGCCACCTAAAACTTTTCCGCGCGGCCAGTGGTCCTGTTGCCCGGCGAGGCCCGCATCCGGTTCAGTTTTGTAAAGCCAGTTTACTTTGGGATTATAAAATAATTTGCCGTAACCCAAAGGCATTGAAATATAAAACTGTCGATCACTGCCGCCAGCTTCCAGCAGCAAGACTTTGTATTTGCCGCTTGCCGTTAGTTTTTCTGCCAACACGCAACCAGCAGAGCCAGCGCCAACTATTATGTAATCATAAGTATCAGTCATGATTTCTGTGTGGACCAACGCGGGCTGCTTTGGCAAGACGGACGGGAGGTGAAATAAATTGCACGCTGGTGTAATTGTTAGCCGTATCGAACCGTTTCAAACTCTGCGATGATTTAAAAAAGCAAGGAAACCGACGCCATGAAAATTGCTGATCTAAAAGTATTCATCGTCGGCAATCCGCCGCCCGGTTGGGGCGGGCGCTATTTCACATTCGTGAAATTAACAACAGACAATGGCATTGTGGGTTATGGCGAGTGTTACTGTGCAACGTTTGGCCCCAAAGCCATGACGGCCATGATCGAAGATACGTATGGTCGCTATGTCGAAGGCATGGATCCATTTCACATCGAAAGTTTGTGGCGCAAAGTTTATGGCTCGGGTTTCACTCATCGCCCTGACGTGAGTTTAATGGGGGTGTTGTCCGGCATCGAAATAGCGTTGTGGGATATTATTGGTAAGTCTTTGAACAAGCCGGTTTACGAATTGCTGGGAGGCCGGGTGCATGAAAAGCTGCGCTCTTACACTTATATCTATCCTGATTTGGCCAAGGGGCAGGACGATTCAATTTACTGGAATGCCGAACAATCGGCTGAGCGCGCGGCGCATTACGTGAAGCAAGGTTTTACCGGAATTAAGTTTGATCCTGCGGCGCCATATTCGTCGTTTGATCCGCGCCAACCCTCATTGGAATCAATGGAGCTTTGCGCAAAGTTTTGCAAACTGATCCGCGAAGCGGTGGGCACTAAGGCTGATTTGTTGTTCGGCACCCATGGGCAATTTACAGCGTCTGGTGCCATTCGCTTTGCCAAACAAATTGAGGCCTATAATCCTCTGTGGTTTGAAGAACCCACGCCGCCTGATAGGCCCGAGGAAATGGCTTTGGTGGCACGGGGCACGTCGATTCCAATTGCCACGGGCGAACGCTTGACCACAAAATATGAATTTGGCCGCGTGTTGGAATTGCGCGCTGCCTCCATATTGCAAATGGCTTTGGGTCGGGTTGGCGGGTTGTGGGAAGCCAAGAAAATCGCCGGTATGGCCGAAGTGAATTACGCCCAGATTGCACCGCATCTTTATGCAGGTCCAATTGAAGCTGCCGCCAACATCCAATATGGTGCTTCGTTACCCAACTTCTTGATTTTGGAGAGCATTGAAACTTTTGGAGGCTTTTATTCGAAGCTTTTGAAAAAACCAATTCGCTGGGAGCAGGGCTATGTCATCCCTCCGACCGAGCCTGGCTTGGGCGTCGAACTTGACGAGGAGGTGGCTTTAGCCCACCCCTACACAGGCACCAAACTGCATCTTGAAATGACCAATCATCCGGTGAATGTATGAAATACGGCTATATAGGTTTAGGTAATTTGGGTGGGCATATTGCCATGTGCCTGATCCGCAATGGCTTTGATGTTGTGGTGAGCGACATTGATAAATCGCTTGGTGACCGGCACTTGGCGGCAGGAGCCACTTGGGCGGCAAGTCCGCAAGAGTTGGCCACGCAGGTTGATCATGTGTTTACCTGTTTGCCATCTCCAGTTGTTTCTGAAAAAGTTTTGACAGCGTTGTTGGAAACTTTGAAACCGGATTCGACGTGGATTGAAAATTCGACCAATGGCCGCGACGAAATTATCAGGCTTGCAGCGATGGCAACTGCCAAAGGTGTGCGAACACTGGAAGCGCCCGTTACGGGCGGTGTGCATCTTGCCGCGCGCGGTGAAATTACGGTTTTAGCAGCCGGAGACAAGGACTTATTTGAATTTCATTTGAAAGCACTTGAAGCCATTGGCAATAAGACTTTTCACATGGGGCCGATTGGTTCGGCTGCTGTTATAAAGGTGATCACCAATATGCTGGCCTTCATTCATTTGGTGGCAGATGGTGAAGCGCTGATGTTGGCGAAGCGCGGTGGATTGGATTTAGCACAGGCTTGGAAAGCTATAACGGCCTCCAGTGGCACCAGTTTTGTGCATGAGACCGAAGGTCAGCTCATCCTCAATGGCAGCTATGACATTGCTTTCAGCATGGATTTGGCCTTGAAAGATTTGGGCTTTGCCATGAATTTTGGCAAAGAGTTTGGCGTGCCTCTGGATTTGGCCAGTATGACCAACCAAACATTTATCAAAGGAAAGGCTGCTTATGGCGGAGCGGCGCAATCCACTCAAATTGCGAAATTATTGGAAGATGCGCTGGGCACAGATTTGCGGGCTGACGGATTTCCGGCTCGACTTATTTAAAACTTGTTCCTAATTTCTGATGGTTCATATTCTGTTCATATTGCTGTAAGTATGTCTACAATATCAACTTAGGAGACGCCCCATGAAACGCATATTTTCTATTCTGCTGAGCTTAGGACTTGCCACTGCAACTTTGGTTGCCTCGACTGATGCTGGCTTTGCCATGAGCCGCAAAAAGAGCTGCCAGATTTACGCAAAAAGAGAAGCCAATCATTATGCTAACCGTAGCGTTGGCACAGGATTAGTTGCAGGTGCTGCCGGTGGCGCGTTGTTTGGCACATTGCTGAACGGCAAAAAAGGCACAGTGCCTGGCCTCGCGTTTGGCGCGGTTGCAGGTGGGCTTGGTGGTGCCATCAATGGCGCGGAACGCAAACGGCGGGTTTACCAAGAAGCTTATGCAGACTGCATGTATAATTCCTAATACCTGCGCTTAACCCAACCTTAAGGCTGGGATGGCGATAATTGGCCCTTAATTTGCGCGGCACGGAATTCGTGCTGCGCATAAGGGTTTGACATGGAAATTGTTTCAGACATTTTGTTTTATGTGGGCTTCCCATTTTATTATGTGGCACAGCCTATTTCACAATATTACTTGATGACTTACGTGGGCGCTGGAATTACCGCGCTTTTACTTTATGTGTTTTTGAAACGGCGTTATCGCTTCAGTTTCAAATCTGCGGTGCAGTTGGTTTTGCCGCGCCGACTCCTTCGCCATGCATCCACTTGGCTTGATCTCAAACTGTTCTTTGTCGGCAGCTATTATTTGTTGCTGCAAGTTTTGTTGGTTGGCGGGTTTACGTTTGTAACTGTGCCCGGAACTGTTGCGGCACTGAGCTCTATTTTCGGCAATCCTGATCACGCGCTGGGGCCATCTTATGTTGTAACCGCAATTACCATGCTGCTGGTGTTTTTAGCGATTGAGCTTGGCTATTGGACTTCGCATTTCATGATGCACAAAATTCCTGCATTGTGGGAGTTCCATAAAGTTCATCATTCGGCAGAAGTCTTAACCCCACTGACAGAGTGGCGGCAGCACCCGCTTGAGCTGGCGCTTTTTCCAATTTTGATGGGGGGTGCATCTTGTTTGGTGCAGGGGCCGATGGTTTGGTATTTTGGGGAAACTTCGCAGATCGTAAATCCGATAACCGCGAATTATATCTCAATGGCGTTTTGGTACACGATTTTGCATTTGCGCCATTCTGAGTTGCCATTCTATGCCACGGGACTTTTAGGCCATATTATTCAGGCCCCGGCACACCATCAAGTTCACCACTCTACAAACCCAAAACACTTTGATAAAAATCTTGGTTATTGTCTGTCGGTTTTCGATTGGCTGTTTGGAACCCTCTATGTGCCACGCAACGGCGAGAAATTCTCCTATGGTTTGGGCCATGAAGACAGCGCTTTAGAAACTGTATTTGGCAGTATGTTTGCTCCCATAATCAGAGCATTGCGGATTCTAGCCACGCCATTTCGCAGAAACGAAAAAACTTTGTGAGCGTAAGTCCCGTCGAAAGACCATTTTTTTAAGTATTGTTTTGCAGGCTTTTCCAATTTGATTTGCATCCAAAGCGGTTTGGCTTGACCGCCGCGTCATTTGCGGCTCTACTGATTGATAGCTGCGATAGAACGGCGAACAATAGATACAAATGGGTTTTTAGGGAGACTAAATTATGAAGTTTTTGAAATTATTAGCTTTGTCCTCAGTGTTCGGCTTTGCCGCCACTGCTGCAAATGCAACAACACTGGATGATGTAAAAGCTAAGGGCTTTGTTCAATGCGGCGTTAGCCAAGGCCTCATAGGCTTCTCGCAGCCAGACGACAAGAATAATTGGACCGGTTTGGACGTTGATTTCTGCAAAGGTGTTGCAGCGGCAGTCTTGGGCGATGCCACTAAGGTAAAATACTCGCCATTGTCAGCCAAAGAACGGTTCACCGCTTTGCAATCTGGCGCTATCGATGTTCTTTCGCGTAACTCAACCTGGACAATGAGCCGTGACACATCACTGGGCCTCGCGTTTGCGGGGGTAACTTACTATGATGGTCAAGGCTTCATGGTTCCAACAAAGCTTGGTGTGAAATCTGCTAAGGAACTTAATGGTGCATCAGTTTGTACACAAACCGGCACCACCACTGAATTGAACCTTGCTGATTATTTCAAGTCCAACAAAATGGAATACAAGATTGTTGCATTTGAAAAGAACGAAGAAGTTCTGAAGGCTTATCAAGAAGGCCGTTGCGACGTGTTCACAACTGACCAATCAGGTCTTTATGCAGAAATCTTGAAATTCGCAAACCCGGCTGACCATATGGTTTTGCCAGAAATTATTTCCAAGGAGCCACTTGGCCCAGTTGTTCGTCAAGGTGATGATCAATGGTTCAGCATTGTAAAGTGGACATATTATGCCATGCTCAATGCTGAAGAACTTGGTGTTACATCTGCCAACGTTGATGAGATGAAAACCTCAGCAAATCCAGAAATTCAACGCTTGCTCTCAGTTGCAGTGAAGAATCCTGATGGCACCGATGCAGACAATAATTTCGGCAAAGGCTTAGGCCTCGGCCCAGATTGGGCATATAACATCGTAAAGCAAGTGGGCAATTATAGCGAAATCTTTGATCGCAATTTGGCCCAGTTGAAAATCGCACGCGGTAAAAACGCGCTGTGGAATGCTGGTGGCTTGCAATACGCACCGCCAATCCGCTAACATCAAAATGTGAGAGCTCGTGCACTGCACGGGCTCTTTTTTTGACAGGTCATCGTGATGACAGATAATTCCATGCAAGCTAAATCTGCACCGCTGCCTGCACCGGTGGGCGGAGAGTCTTGGTATTACAATCCGAAAGTCAGAGGTTATGCCTCGCAGATTATTGTTGTGCTTTTATTGCTCTGGGGCCTTTATGAAATTATTGGCAACACCCAAGTCAACTTGAAAAAACTCAATCAAAATTTCGGTTTTGATTTTCTGACCCAAGCTGCGGGCTTTGATCTCAGCACTTCACTGATCGAATATTCATCGAATTCTACCTATGGCCGCGCCATCGTTGCAGGGCTTTTAAACACCATATTGGTGGCCGTGCTTGGTATCTTTTTTGCCACGATTATTGGTTTCATCGTGGGTGTCATGAGGCTGTCGAAAAACCGCGTTGTTGCCGGTGCCGCAACGCTTTACATTGAAATTATTCGCAATGTTCCGCTGCTCTTGCAAATTTTCATGTGGTACGCCTTGGTGTTAAAGCCACTGCCGGGCGTGAAGGAAGCCTACAGCATTTTAGGCAGCGTGTTTTTGAGCAAAAAAGGCATTGTGATGCCGCACCCAAATTTTGGGCCGGGCGCATGGGTTGGTCTGGCTTTTTTTGCTGCGGCTTTGATTGGCACTTGGTTGTTTCGCAAGCGCGCCCGGATGCGCCAAGATGAAACAGGATATATCACGCCTGTTTGGCTCATATCAATTCCCATCATAATTTTGTCGCCGTTTGTTGGCTTGGCATTGGTGGGGTGGCCGCTTTCCTTTGACTTTCCAGAATTAAAGGGTTTCAATTTCTCCGGTGGTATGACCATGGTTCCGGAAATGGCTGCGCTGTTGATTGCACTGATTATATATAGTGCAACTTTCATTGCTGAGACTGTTCGCAGTGGCATTCAAGCCGTGAGCCATGGCCAATCGGAAGCGTCGAGTGCGCTTGGTCTGAGCCGTGGTATGGCATTGCGGTTGGTTATTATTCCGCAAGCGATGCGCGTGATCATTCCACCGCTGGCCAGTCAATATCTAAACCTAACAAAAAATTCGTCACTTGCCATCGCAGTTGGTTTTCCAGACCTGATGTATGCGGGTGGAACGGTCAATAACCAATCGGGCAAAGCCATAGAAGTGGTTTTCATTCTGATGGTGGTTTATTTGAGCTTAAGTTTGTTCACCGCGGCGTTTATGAACTGGTTTAACAGTCGCATGAAAATGGTGGAGCGCTGACATGACTCTCAGCTATGTGAGAACTATTGATGCTCCTAAATTGGCAGCTCCGGCCAGCACAGCTGGCATTTTGGCCAAGCTTCGTGACCGATTTGCGCCAACGCCTTTAAGCGCAGTGGGCACAATCGTGATAGCATTGTTTTTAGGGTGGGCTTTTTGGTCGATCTTCCAATGGGCGATTTTAAATTCTGTGTGGACTGCGGCAGACCGTGAACCTTGCAACGCGATTGGAGCAGGGGCCTGCTGGCCGTTTGTTCAAGCTAAAGCTTTGCAATGGGTTTATGGATTTTACCCCATCGAGGAACGGTGGCGCGCGAACTTGGTGTTCCTGCTGGGCGGTCTTTCATTGGCAGGGCTGCTCATTCCAAAAATCCCATACAAGGGCTGGAATGCACTTTTCTTCTTTGCGGTTTATCCCATCATTTCTTATGTTTTGTTGACAGGGGGCCGCTTTGGTCTTGTGGAAGTTGGCACCGAACAATGGGGCGGACTGCTTGTCACATTGATTGTGGCAATCACGGGCATTGTCGCATCATTGCCACTTGGTATTCTTTTAGCTCTTGGGCGGCGATCTCAAATGCCCGTAGTTCGCACACTGTGCACGGGCTTTATTGAAATTGTGCGTGGTGTGCCGCTGATAACAGTGCTGTTCATGGCTTCGGTCATGTTCCCGTTGTTCATGCCTCCCGGCATCAACCCGGACAAGTTACTTAAGGCGCTGGTGGGTGTGGGACTGTTCTCCGCTGCTTACATGGCCGAAGTGGTGCGCGGTGGCTTGCAGGCCATTCCCAAAGGCCAATATGAAGCTTCAATGGCCGTTGGCCTTTCTTATTGGCGCATGATGTTGCTTGTGGTTATGCCGCAAGCGTTGAAAGTGGTGATCCCCGGCATTGTGAACAGCTTCATTAGCCTGTTTAAAGATACGAGCCTCGTTTCAATCATTGGCATTTTTGACCTCTTCAACATTGTCCAATCTGGTTTCAATGATGCCAAATGGGCGTCTGCACAAACTGGCAACACTGGCTATTTTGCACTTGCACTCATATATTGGGCCTTTTGCTTTTCCATGTCGCGTTATTCGCAATTTATTGAGCGCAAGCTCAACACCAGTTACACGAGGTAAATATGTCAGAATCTGCCGTCATCATGAACAGTGTGAATAAATGGTATGGCCAGTTTCATGTGCTGCGCGATATCAATCTTGATGTCAAAAAAGGCGAGCGCATTGTTATTTGCGGGCCATCAGGCTCGGGCAAATCCACCATGATCCGCTGCATCAACCGGCTGGAAGAACACCAGCAGGGCGATATTATTGTGGATAGTATTCCGCTGACCACCAATGTGAAAAACATTGATGACGTGCGCCGCGAAGTGGGCATGGTGTTCCAGCACTTCAATTTGTTTCCGCATTTGACTGTTTTGGAAAATTGTACGCTTGCCCCCATGTGGGTGCGGAAAGAACCTAAGGCGCAGGCCGAAGAAACCGCCATGAAGTTTTTGAAGCGAGTAAAAATTCCTGAGCAGGCATTAAAATATCCGGGACAGCTTTCCGGCGGTCAACAGCAACGCGTGGCCATTGCGCGTGCCCTATGTATGAATCCCAAGATCATGCTATTCGATGAACCCACATCTGCGCTTGATCCAGAAATGATCAAGGAAGTTCTCGACGTGATGGTGGATCTGGCCCAAGGTGGCATGACGATGCTCTGCGTAACCCACGAAATGGCGTTCGCCAGACAAGTTGCTAACCGCGTAATCTTCATGGACCAAGGGCAAATTGTTGAGCAAAACGAGCCGAATGAATTCTTCTTGAATCCGAAGAGCCCAAGAACAAAATTATTCCTCGAGCAAATTTTACACTGATTATTCCTCAACACCGACAATAAACAAAACCGCAAAGTCCTGCGCATCACAACCGCTGATCAAGGGCATTTTATCGCCGGGCGTCACAGGAAAACGTGCTTCATCTACCATGCCGGGTGTGCAAGCTTTGCTGCCAGCACTCGCCGTATAACGCGCCGCACGACAGCGCAGATGTGTTACATCATAAAGTGTTGCCCCATCCGCCAATTCCCAAGCTTGCGAGCCGTTTGCGTCCTTCGGAAAAATCGTAAGCACGGATTGGATTGTGCGGTCACCTGTCACCATATAACGCCCGGCAGGCACGACGGGTGCAGGCTCCTCCATGATCAAGCCATGTTCCTCCAACCACCAAGTAGCCGGGTCATATCTCCAGCCAGCGGGAGCAACATTGCCATTGGCCTTTAGCTGTTCAAACGCACTCAACCGTACCCCGCGCGGCCCCGGATCAACAGTCCAAAGACCCCAAGTCTCCGCGCCAGTGCCCTTGTTCGCTGTGGGTTCGGCGAGAGCTGCCAAAAATTGCGTAGGGATGGGTTTAAAATTCACAGCTGCTTTTAGAGAAGTCGGGGCGAGAAAGGCAGCCGCCAGTCCCGTTCCAAATGCGCGTCTATTCATGGCCATTGCATATCTCCGATATGTTTGTTGATACGCCGAACCTGCATCAAAAGTTCAGTAAAAAAAAAGGCGAGAGTTTCCTCCGGCCTTTTTTTACGAATTAGGCCGATCAAATTTCAGTTTTTTGTTTGGAATGATGAAGTCAGGATATTGTTTAGCAACATCAATTGAAAAGGCATAGACAGCTGTCTGCGTGATACACTCCTGAATTCCGAGTAACGAATTCAAACCTTTGTGATCTAGCGCTGCGGTAGGGCAAACTGTTAACCCCAAAGAAGTAGCCGCAAGCATTGTGTTTTGTGCAATGTGCCCCGCTTCGAGATACACCACGCGATAGGCACTTCCGTTTGAATACTTCCACGAAGTTCGCTCCATGAAAGCCACGAGTACGACCATTGCAGCCATTTCATCGACCCAATCTTGATTGCCGAAATACTTTGCCAAAGAAAAATCGGATTCTAGGTCATTTAGGAACACTAGTTCATGCGATATCGCATTGTAGTGATAAAGACCTGGAGTAGTTTGGTTCACTCTTCTCACAAAGACAAAGGCTTCGTATGGGTTGCGAGCGCCGCCTGATGGCGTCATTGACAAAGGTAAAATCCCCAGTTGCTCTTTGATGAATCCCGTAACACCTAAGCCTGCAAATAAACAGGCCCCTAATGCATCGCAGTCTATTGGAATTTGCGTACTCGTTCGGTTCGTTCGCCGTGAGGCCATTAGCACCAATAAATTGGAACTGCCCATTTCATAGGGGTTATTCAATTCTATTGTTGTCCCTGAATAAACCAAATTCAAAGCCACAGGAGGCTTGTGCAGTAAAATATTTTCTCGCTGGATTTTGGCATCAGATTCTGAGCAGTAACTGCTGTTAAGTGTGGAAAAATGAAATAGAGCTGCAGGGTAACCAATATCCCATTGATTAGAGTATTTATTATGTTGCTCCGCCTCAGTTGATCCCTCGCGTGCCAAAAATTTAGCGTCCACCAAAGGCATTATTTCATCAAACAAGCTCTTTTGATCGAAATTGGGAAATTGAGTGATTATTTCCGATAAGGTTTTCCAATTCTTGAACAGACTGAGCCAAACCAATACATCAGATGTGCAATATGCAAATGAATTGTTCAAAAACTCAAAAATACCAACCATTGGCCTGCCATCATCACTTTCAGAATGAGGGATGATTGTGAGTGCAGGTGAAGTCCGGTACCTTATTTCGCTCATTGCTTTTTTCCTTCATTTCGAAATGAAAGTTGAAACGGGGCAGAGCGCCCCGTCTCTTAGATCTAACTAGACTTTGTTGTGGCAAATACCTTCAGATGTGAAGCCCGCTGTCTTGGAATTCACTGCTGAGAAAACAGTCTTTGGACTGGTAGATTTTTGCTCTGTCGTTATCTGAGTGTTTGTCATTTTGTTCACCTTTTATAAAAATTGCGCTCTTGTGAGCAACCAAAGGTGTATCAAAAACGACATAGCCACTACTGATTGCAAGTTGAATTGCATTGCATTTTTGCTTTTGTTGGCTTCGCTAAGTCGGAGAATTGCAAGCGAAGGGCAAAGCCTGCCAACAGTTTGATGGGCCGCTATTTTGTGGCAATATTGGACAATAAAATGGAAAAAAGAATTTTTGAAATAAGGTCAGGGGATTTGCTGACCGATGTCAACCAAACCGCAGAATACACCGGACAAAGCATCCGAAAGTTAAAGAAATTGTCAACCAGTGACAAAAAATATGTTTCAAGAGAGATTGCTAAGTATTCTAGAATTATTTGGGGTGCATCGCGTCAGGCGGGCTTATCTAACCTAATGAATATAGCTGAACATTTGTTTTATGAAGCATGCATTACAGCGGGTGGAAGCATTGAAATAGAAAAAGTATTAAAAAATGAATAGAATTATCAAAACTGTTAGTTCATTACTTTGCTAAAAATTGGGACTGAATTGCGCGGATTATTTGCGCTTTTTCATTCAAAGATATTGATACCGCAATTTGATTGTCGTGCCAGTGGCATTGAATATGTTCTTGAATTTTAGCATCAATTGAACGATGGGCAAAATCTACGACCCCTAATTGCTTTAGCGCACTACGGGCAACGGCGATGTTATCGCCGATATAATTAAGGCAAAGCCTGCATGCTATTTCTATATCTAAACCATGAACCAGAGCTATGCCGGAATTTACGGCGTGTTCGCCAAAGTTATTCTTGATAATTTTCATAACAGAAATTTCGTTGAGATAAACAGCATTTCGGCCAACTAAGAAAAATGATGTTTTGTCATGTAAAACTACGCCTTGGTGTTTGCCTAAAATAACGTGTTTACTGCCGCTTTGATGAGAGCGATAGTTAGTGCGGCGCGTGAAGAAATAGTAATTATCAATTTTGACAATTTTTATTAGAGTTCTGACAGCAAATCCATCGAAGTGTTCTAATGGGGTATAGCAAAAGTAGAGACCGGGACGCATTACACCAGTTTTTAAGTCAGTTGTGCCTTGGAAAAGTTCAAGCCCCAAATATTGAGAAATCTCACGAAAATGGCTGAAGATATTTTGGTCCGTTTTAAGAGAAGAAGTGGGATAGCTATCAGTGCTCTGGCTAGATTTTCTAATTTTTGAAGTGAAAAGCTCTTCTTCCTTAACGTTAAAAAAGTCGGCAATTTTTTTAAGCGTATGTTGGTTTGGTATTGTTTGTCCTCCAAGATACTTATTGAACTGCTGCCGATTGATATTTGCCCTGCGGCACACGTCTGCGATTGACTCAAATTTGGAACATTGATCTCGAAGATTAGAAGCAAATACTTTGTAGATTGACATTGTTATTTCTGCCTCAGATTGGTCTGATTGATATTACACTTTATTGGATGCTAGCTATATGCATAAATTATTGCCGTGGAGCATCAAAAAAAGGCCAGAGTTTCCTCTGGCCTTTCTTCAGTTCTGTCGCCGTTCTTAGCAGCTATAATACATATCAAACTCAACCGGATGCGGTGTCATGCGGTAGCGGTCTTGTTCTTCTTGCTTCAGCTCGATGTAGCTTTCGATTTGGTCTTTGCTGAACACGCCGCCCTTGGTGAGGAATTCGTGATCGGCTGCGAGTGAGTCCAAGGCTTCCTGCAATGAGCCGCACACGGTTGGAACTTTTGCAAGTTCGGCTGGTGGCAGGTCATACAAGTTCTTATCCATTGCTGGGCCGGGGTGGATCTTGTTCAGAATGCCATCAAGGCCTGCCATTACGATGGCTGAGAAGCACAGATATGGGTTTGCTGTTGGATCTGGGAAGCGCACTTCAACGCGCTTGGCTTTCGGGTTCGAAGTGAACGGAATGCGGCAAGATGCTGAACGGTTGCGCGACGAATAAGCCAGCAACACGGGCGCTTCATAACCCGGCACCAAACGCTTGTAGGAGTTTGTTGATGGGTTGGTGAAAGCATTCAAAGCCTTGGCATGTTTAATGACGCCGCCGATGAAGAACAGGCAAAGTTCTGACAAGTCAGCATATTGATTGCCAGCCATTTGTGGCTTGCCATCTTTCCAGATTGAGAAGTGGCAATGCATTCCAGAACCATTGTCGCCCATCACAGGCTTTGGCATGAAGGTGGCTGTCTTGCCATAAGCATGGGCCACGTTGTGGATCACATATTTGTAAATCTGCATGTGATCGGCGGCGATTGTCAAAGGTTGATATTTGGTGCCAAGCTCATGCTGCGATGAGGCGACTTCATGGTGATGCTTTTCAACTGAAAGACCCATTTCGCCCATCACGGAAAGCATTTCGCCGCGCATGTCTTGCGCCGAGTCCATCGGGTTCATCGGGAAATAGCCGCCCTTGGTGCGCATCCGGTGGCCCATATTGCCTTGCTCATAATCACGGTCCGAGTTGGTTGGCAGTTCAATGCCATCCAGCTTGAAGCCTGTATTATAAGGTGATGTGGAGAATTTCACATCGTCGAAAATGAAGAATTCAGCTTCAGGGCCAACGAAGATTGTGTCGCCGAGCTTGGTGGATTTTAGATAAGCTTCGGTGCGCTTGGCAATCATTCGCGGGTCGCGGGCATAACCTTCGCCAGTGCCCGGATCGATGATGTCGCAGAACACAGCCATAGTGGTTTGCGCATAGAACGGGTCCATGTGAACGGAGGCCGCATCGGGCATCAAAATCATGTCGGATTCATTGATGGCCTTCCAGCCGGAGATTGACGAGCCGTCAAACATCAAGCCTTCTTCCCAAGCATCGGCATGCATCTGGGAAATATCCATGGTCAAATGTTGCATTTTTCCGCGCGGATCGGTGAAGCGCAAGTCTACGTATTTGACATCCTTGTCCTTGATCATTTGCAAGGCGGCGGCGATGTCTTTGTTGTCTTTAGCCATGGGTAATCTTCCTCTGCTTGGCGTCTGTTTATTGGTTTAAATTTTTTAAAGCGCGTCGTTACCGGACTCGCCTGTGCGGATGCGGATAGCCTGTTCAATGGTGGAAATAAAGATCTTACCATCGCCAATGCGGCCCGTGCGGGCGGCATTTTGGATGGCTTCCACTGCTTTATCCATCAAATCTTCGGCCACTACGATTTCAATTTTCACCTTTGGCAAAAAATCGACGACGTATTCAGCACCCCGGTAAAGTTCAGTGTGGCCTTTCTGGCGGCCAAAGCCTTTGGCTTCGGTCACCGTAATGCCTTGAATTCCCACTTCTTGTAGGGCTTCTTTCACTTCATCCAGCTTAAACGGCTTAATGATGGCTTCGATTTTTTTCATGTGATACCTCAATGTATAAACGCGAAGCTGCATGGCCCGTGCCAGATGCGCGGGGTAGGGATTTCAAAGGGTTAGGGTCACATAACGTGTGGCGGCGCGTGATTGTCGCGTAAAAAATAAGCATCAAGCTTAAAATTTAAGCAATTAGTAATTTGGCCAATGAATGCGGCGGGTTCCCCTCACATTGATTATCTGTAACTAGATGGGGGCAGTTGAATTTGTTAGGCTGAATGCATGAAACAATTTTCCTTGGCTCTCATTCTCGTTGCTGCGCCCGTGGCAATATTTTTCGCGAGCAATGCCTATCTTGTACCGCACACAGCCGCTGTGGTTTCGACTGGACAGTCGAACGAGGTACTTGGAGATCTTTCGCCCTTTAAAATCATCATCAATGATGTCGATAAAATTGCCAATTCAGGTGATTTGGTGGCTGCGGAAAAGCGCATCACAGATTTTGAAACAGCTTGGGATGATGCACAGCCTAAGTTACAAGCGCTGAACGGTGAAGCGTGGGGCGTTGTGGATGGTGCTGCTGACAAGGCGTTGAAGGCTTTACGTGCCAGCGCACCTGATGCCGCAACAGTTGCAACTACACTGACGGTTTTAAGTGCTGCTTTGGACCTTCCGAATGGTGGACCTGTAGTTCCGGGGGCCGAATTAAAAGTGTCTGGCATTGTGGTCAGCGATGCTAATGGTCACGCACTGCCATGCGAGGTGATGATTAAATCTTTGAAAGAGACGATTGCTGCCAACAAAATTGAACAGGCCACGGTTGCTACTGCTAATGATTTTTTGGCCAAAGCGCTTGAGCGTTGCAATGCCGATGATGATGTTCATGCCGATGAGTTTTCTGCACAAGGTTTGGCTTTAGCCAACAAATAGGATTAACCCATGTCAACTGTAATTTCTTACAATCGGGTTCCAAAAGTTACAGTCGATTTTTGGTTGATAAAACTTATGGCTGTTACCATGGGTGAAACGGCAGCGGATTATCTGGCTGTTAATATGGGCCTCGGCCTTACTGCTACATCGTTAATAATGGCAGGTGTATTGGTGGTGGCTTTAATCGCACAATTTGCACAGAAGCGTTATGTGCCTTGGGCTTATTGGTTGGCCGTGGTTTTAATCAGCATTGTTGGCACTTTGGTCACCGACAATATGGTAGATAATTTTGGCATCAGTTTAATAGCATCAACACTGTTTTTCACCGTGGCATTAGCCGCAACTTTTGTGCTGTGGTATACTTCCGAAAAAACATTGTCGATCCATTCCATATTCTCCAACCGCCGCGAGGCCTTTTATTGGCTCGCAATTTTATTCACTTTTGCACTTGGCACAGCCGCTGGTGATTTGGTGGCAGAAAAATTTGAAATTGGATATTTGGGTACTGGTATCCTGTTTTGTATGATCATTACATCACTGGCATTGGGATATTTTGCGTTGGGCTTAGATGCTGTTTTAGGCTTTTGGTTGGCCTATATTTTCACAAGGCCGCTCGGTGCGTCATTCGGTGATTTGCTCTCACAGCCGCATGAATATGGTGGGTTTGGATTGGGCACCATCATTACAAGTGTGATTTTCTTGAGTGCAATCGCCGCAATTGTAATTTATATGAGTGTCACACACGAAGGCGAAGAACTCGCTTAGACTTGTTTTTCTTTTAAATGCCGCAACAGTTCTGCGAAGTCTTTGGCGCGCATTTCATCTAGTTTTTCGTGCAAAGCCATAATTTCGATTTCGGCCTTTAAATTCACTTCATAATCATGAGCGGCAGCGAGGCGATCTTTCACGGCTTGGCGATTTTGACTCATCATGATCACGGGGGCTTGGATGGACGCGAGCATGGACATGAAAAGGTTCAGCAAAATGAAGGGGTAGGGGTCAAAGCCTGCCACCAAAAGGGCTGTGTTTATAATCACCCAGCCAATGATAAATATCGCAAATAGAATTAGAAATTTCCACGAGCCGCCGAAGCTTGCAACTTGATCAGCCAAGCGATCTCCAAATGTCATGGCCTCTTCATGATCGGCATTGGTATCGCGTGAAATTGCTACTCGCTTGGCGACTTGTTCAATGACACGGCGCTCGCGGGCTGGAATATCGGTGAAGTCTTTTTCTAAAAGTCGCTGTGCCAAAAGTTTTACGGATTGGTTGATGCGGTCTTCCATGGTTTTTTACTCATTGTCTCAAGTGCTCTGGTTTAACGCTCAAATGGTATGGATTGCATCATGTATCTTGTTCACGGCTTAAGTCGCAGCTAGTTTGATTGCAGAGTCTCAAACCAAAGATGAAAGTTTTAGCATGACAGCTTGGATGCAATCTGATTTCCATAAAAATTGGCTGATGGCCCAAGCAAACCAATTATTTGATTTTTTTCAATTCTCGTCGATTAACCCGCATGGCGGATTTCATGAACTGGGTGCAGCTGGCGAAGTGATTGGCTCGACACGGCAAATTCACTCCACCACACGTATGGTGCATTGTTTTGCCATTGGACATTTGTTGGGCAGGCCCGGTTCATCTGACTTAGTTGACCATGGCATGAACTATATTTGGAACACGCATCGCGATCAAAAATATGGAGGCTATGTTTGGTCGTTGAATGATGATGGTGTGGTGGATAGTTCCAAGCAAGCTTATGGCCATGCCTTCGTTTTGCTTGCAGCAGCAAGTGCGAAATGCGTTGCGCATCCACTTGCCGACAAAATGCTGGCAGACGTTTCAGAAATTTTAGACACGCGGTTTTGGGAGGCGCAGCACGGGGCGCAAGCTGAAGAGTTTGCGCAAGACTGGTCAGGGTTTAGTTCTTATCGCGGGCAGAATTCAAACATGCATTTGACCGAAGCTTTGATGGCTGCATTTGAAGTGACGGGAGAGCGTGGGTTTTTAGTAAAAGCGGAAAGTATTGCTTCTCTCATTATTGGCAAACATGCCGCAAGTTTGGGCTACCGGGTTGCCGAACATTTTGATGAAAATTGGAATGTTGATTTCGAGTATAAGGGGTCCGACATGTTTCGCCCCGCTGGCACCACACCGGGGCACTGGCTTGAATGGTCCAGGTTGCTCTTGCAGCTTTGGGAACTGGGGGGGCACAAATTGGAGTGGTTGCCGGGGGCCGCAGCTGAGCTGTTTAGGTCAAGTATCACTTTGGGGTGGGACCATGCGCGGGGTGGTTTTCATTACACGTTGGATTGGAAAAACAACGTGGCGCTGCCGCAAAAAATTTGGTGGCCCGCCACGGAAGGCATTGGAGCAGCTTCATTTTTAAGTGCACATAATTCTGACCCTTATTTTGCGCAGTGGTATCAGCGCATTTGGGATTTTAGCACCACGCATTTGATTGACCACAAGAATGGTGGTTGGCTTTCTGAACTGGACAAAGATTTGAAGCCCACGCAGCATTTTTTCAATGGCAAGCCCGATATTTATCACGCATTGCAGACTTGTTTAATTCCCCTGTTTCCGGCCACGGGCAGTGTGACCAAAGCATTGCGCAGTTAGGCACTGTATTTAGGACATGGAATTGCAGCACCTCAAAGGCCACTCAAAGCTTTTTCTTTCCTATTCGCGGAAAGACTTGAAGTTTGCGCAGGCGATCCATGATGCCCTTCAAGTCGAAGGTTTTGAGGTGTTGTTAGACCGGACAGATATTGCGCCGGGCGAAGATTGGAAGGCGCGGCTCGGTCAACTTATCCACGAGGCCGACGCCGTGGTTTTCGGTCTTTCGCCGCATTCGGCAGCATCAGCGGTTTGTGCTTGGGAGATTGGTGAAGCAGAGCGATTGGGCAAGCGCATTTTGCCGGCTTTGATTGCAAAAGTTCCAGATGCTTTGGTGCCGCCAGCACTTGGTCGCCTCAATTTCATTTCATTTGTGAAGCGAGATTTTGACAGCGCCATTGTTGATATTGTAGCCGCACTCAATACTAATTTGGTTTGGGTGCGCGAACACACAAGGCTTTCTGAGCTTGCGGCGGTGTGGGACGTTAAGGGACAAAACACAGGGCAAGTTTTGCGGGGAGCAGCACTGAGTGATGCGGAAACCTGGTTGGCCAGTGCGCCACCTGACGCAGCTTTGCCAACTGATTTGCAGCGTGGCTTTATTGCGGCAAGCCGAAGTGCAGCCACGGGGCGGCAACGCAATTGGGTGGCCGGGTCAGTTGCCGTTGCCATCGTTTCTGCTGGTCTTGCAATCTGGGGCGAAGTGAACCGTAGAACCGCTGTTGAACAGAAAGACCGCGCGGAAAAAGTTTTGGCGGCGGCTACCGTTACATCACACAGTTTAGTTTACGATCTCGCGCAAGATTTTCGCAATGTTGAAGGCGTGCCGATTACCACGATTAGGCGGGTTTTAGAAAAGGCCCGTGGCCTACAAAAAGAACTTGGCAAAGCTGGCGGTGCCACGTTTGATATGCGCCGCGATGAAGCTGCGGCCCTCAATGAGCTGGCCACAACTTACCGCGACCAAGGTGCGACTGAAGATGCTTTGGTTGCGGCACTTGAGTCAATGGCGATCATTGACAAGCTAGTCGTTGAAGATCCAACGAACGACAAATGGAAGCGCTACTTAAGTGTTTCTGGCGATAGTGTTGCTGATATTTTGGTTCTTCAAGGAAAAACTGATGAAGCCATGGCGCTGTTTGTGAAGGGCAAAAACATTGCCAAAGCGCTGTGGGAAATTGAACCACAGTCGAGTGAAAAAATATTAGATTATTCAGTTAGTTTAGACCGGATAGGTGACCAGCAATCATACATGCGGGACTATGTGGGCGCGCTTCAATCTTTCTCTGAGTCAAAGAGATTGCGAGAGGGGATCAAGCTTCATGATAGTGAGTATAGATCGGCACAGCTTGGCCTTGCAGTAGCGCAGGCCAAACGAGGTGAGGCACTTGATGCCTTGAACCGCAGTGTCGAAGCGTTTGCAGAATTTGATGCCGCCATGAAGATATTGGATGGGCTCATTTTAGGAGACGCTGCAAACCTTGAATATAAGCGCGATAAATTTGTGTTTAGTTTTGATCTCGCAGACAATATGGCGACGCGCGGTGACAACGCTGGCGCAATTGCGATTTACAATCAGGCCATTGTAATGGCCCAGTCGCTCGCGAACGCCGATCCTCAAAATAATCAATGGCAGCGAGATCAAGCCTATGCGCAATATAAAGCTGCAAGTTTTCAGTTAGACCTTGGCGTGTTGGGGGCTTCGGAGGTTTTTCTTCAAACAAGTCTCGCGGCTTATGAAAAGCTCACACTGTCTGATACGAAAAACTTAGGATGGGTTAGAGAAAAAGCTGAAGTACTTTTTAGCTGGGGTGATTTACAGGTTAAGAAAGGGAATATTGCTGAAGCCATAAAGGCATATGAACAAGCGATAATCATCATACGAAAATTTAGAATAGATAAACCTGAGAATGAAAATTATCAAAAGGCATTGCCGCGGTTTTTAGACCAATTGGCCGTAGCCCATAGTTTAAATGGCACACTTGAAATGGCCATCGCTAGCCAAATTGAAAGTTTGGATTTGCGCCGGACACTGCTGGCCAAGCATCAAGATGATGATGCGACCAAAGTTGATCTTCTGGTTTCTCTGTATCAGCTGGGCGATTTGCGCCTCGCTAATGGTGAGACGAATGCTGCAGAGAAATCTTATACAGAAGCAATTTTAATCTCGCAAAAAATGTTGGCAGAGGCGCCCGCAAAAGCTAGTCGCAAACTAAATGTCGCTGCTGGTCTGGCCAAGGTGGGTGACCTCAAGTTTGATCAGCGCGATGGTCCGGCTGCTTATGACAATTATGAAAAGGCGCGGAAAATTTATCGTGAACTTTTAGATGCGGATGGAACAGACACAAAAATTGCGCTCAATTTGGTTCTCGTCGACACGAATATTGGAAGCTTATTGAACGCTACAAATGAAAAGCCAACGGCTATTTTACATCTACATGCTGCCCTCGATTTGCTTGTTGACCTCATTACTCAAGATTCTGAAAATGCTGAATTGCAGCGTTATGAAATTGCAATTTATATGAAGCTGGGTGAGGCGGGAGAGACGCCAAAAGTTAGTTTCAATTCTGCACTTAAAATTGCAGAAGGGATGAAGTCCAAGGGTCAAATGATGGCTTTTGTAGATCATAAAATTTCTGAATTGCAGTCACTTTTAGCCAAGCTTCCTGAGTAAGTTTATTTACCTAAACTTCATAAAATGAAGTGTTGGGCGAAATTGACTAAATTTGATTTGCAGAGTGTTCAATCAAAAAGCACTCTTTTCATCGCCGCGACACTGCTTTAGGAAGACGCTCATTCAGATTCTGAGGAGCGCACATCATGGCCACCAAAAAACACAAAATTGCAATGCTAACGGCAGGTGGACTTGCGCCTTGCCTCTCAGCTGCCGTGGGCGGCTTGATTTTGGAATATTCCAAAAAACTACCGAAGGCGGAAATCATTGGGTATCGCAATGGCTATATGGGCTTGCTCAAAGGTTGGTCGGTGAAAGTTTCGCCAGCCGTGCGCAAATCGGCTGCAGTTTTGTTGGAACATGGTGGCTCACCCATCGGCAACAGCCGCGTTAAACTCACGAACGTGAAAGACTGCATCAAGCGTGGCTTGGTTCAAGAAGGCCAAGACCCGCTGAAAGTTGCCGCTGAACAACTGGTGAAGGATGGCATCACCATTCTGCACACAATCGGCGGCGATGATACCAACACGACTGCGGCAGATTTGGCCGCATATCTCAAAGCCAATAATTATGACCTCACGGTGGTAGGCTTACCCAAGACGGTGGATAATGACGTGATCCCCATTCAGCAAACCTTGGGGGCTGTGACAGCCGCCGAGCAGGGGGCGATCTTTTTTGAAAACTGTATCAACGAACAATCCACAAATCCGCGCATGTTGTTGATCCACGAAGTGATGGGCCGCAATTGTGGTTGGCTGACAGCTGCAACGGCTGTGACTTATCGCAAGCGACTGAAGAAATTGAAGTTCGTTCCAGACTTCAATTTGTCGATGGCGCATAAAGATATCGACGCGGTTTACTTACCAGAAATCGCGATTGACTTGGAAGCCGAAGCCAAGCGCTTGAAAAAGATTATGGACAAGAAAGACTGCGTGACAATTTTCTTGAGTGAAGGCGCTGGCATTAACGACATCGTTGCTGAAATGACAGCGCGTGGTGAAGCGCCTGATCGTGACGCGTTTGGCCATGTGCAAATCGACAAGATCAACCCCGGTGCATGGTTTGCCAAACGCTTTGCCAGCATGTTGGGCGCAGAAAAAACTTTAGTGCAAAAATCAGGTTATTTCGCAAGGTCTTCTAAAGCCAACAAGGAAGATTTGGCCTTGATCAAGCTGATGGTGAAAGAAGCAGTGAAGAGCGCCCTCAAAGGTGTAAGTGGTGTGATCGGCCATGACGAGGGCAAGAAAAACGTGCTGCGGGCCATCGAATTTCCGCGCATTAAGGGCGGCAAAGAATTTGATGTAAAAGCAAAGTGGTTCGGCGCAATGTTGAAAGACATCGGCCAACCTAAGGGCAAGAAAGTTGACGTCAGTCATTAAACTGAGAAACGAAATTCTAACGACGGCGCAAATGCATCGCGCCGATGGGCTGTCTGGCATTGATGAATCGGTGTTGATCGAGAATGCCGGACGCGCGGTGGCCGAGGAAATTGTTCGCCGCTATGGTGCGCGCAAAACTGTAGTGCTCTGCGGCCCCGGCAATAATGGCAAAGATGGCGCGGTGGCAGCGCGATATTTGAAAGCTTGGGGCTGGCCAGTAGAAATTGCGGATGATGTGAGCGGCGCTGAACTTATTATTGATGCTCTTTATGGCGCCGGCCTGAACCGAGATTTTCCGCAATTGTTGGCGGATAAAATTAATGGTGCGGGCGTTCCCGTAATCTCCATCGATGTGCCATCAGGTTTGGATGGCAATACCGGGGAACCCCGCGGGGCATGTGTGAAAGCCGATCTTACCATCACGTTCTTTCGCAAGAAGCCCGCCCATGTTTTGCAGCCGGGCAGGGCCTTGTGTGGCGAGGTGGTAGTTTTGGATATTGGCATTCCAGATGCGGTATTAGACACACTTGCGCCCAAGTTTTGGGAAAACTCAAAACTGCATTTGCCATCTTTTGCAACCGCAGGCCATAAATTCAATCGCGGCCATGTCGTGGTTGTGTCGGGCGGAAAGTTAAATACGGGGGCTTCTCGGCTTGCGGCAAAGGCCGCTTTGCAAAGTGGAGCAGGGCTAGTGACGCTGGTGGGGGAGGCTGATGCTCTTGCTGTGCAGGCCAATCATGTGACGGCCGTGATGTTGTCTGACTTCAAAATTCTGGACGACCCGCGCATCACCGCCATTTGTATCGGTCCCGCAGCTGGCGTGAATGATCAAACCCGCAGCCACGTTCAATCAATCCTTGCCACTCCAGCCCATGTGGTGCTGGATGCAGATGCGCTCACGTCTTGCGCAAACAACCCGCAGGAACTGTTTGATTGGGTTCAGAAAAACCATACTCGCTACGTGGTGATGACGCCCCACGAAGGTGAATTTTCTCGGCTTTTTGGAGAGCTGCCAGGTTCAAAAATAGAGCGCGCGACCAAGGCGGCCTCCGTTTCAGGTGCCATTATCATCCTCAAAGGCTCCGACACCGTCATCGCTCATCCCGATGGACGAGCGACTTTGAACACCAATGCGCCTGCGTCACTCGCCACGGCTGGCTCTGGCGATGTGCTTGCGGGCCTTCTGACTGGGCTTCTGGCACAAGGCATGGAGCCATATGCCGCCGCTTGCGCTGCGGTATGGATGCATGGCGAGGCGGCAAATGTCTTTGGACAAAAGCATTTTAACGCTGAGGATTTGATCGGCAAAATCAGGTGAAATCTGCCCTTCCAATCCTGAAAACCCTCTGCTAAAGCCAGCCCACTGAAATGCCCCGGGGCCCAAAGGCTCAAGTGCAATGCGGACGTGGTGAAATTGGCAGACACGCAAGATTTAGGTTCTTGTGAGGAAACTCGTGGGGGTTCAAGTCCCTCCGCCCGCACCAAGTTTTTATGCGCTGTGTTTTCCCGGACTAGCCCCAACTGAAAGTAGAGATTGAGATTATGCAAATAACTGAGACACTGAATTCTGGTTTGAAGCGCGAATTTAAAGTGGTTGTAAATGCCGCTGAACTTTCCAAGGAAATGGATGCCAAGTTGAAAGACATGGCCGGCAAAGCCCAAATTAAGGGTTTCCGCCCGGGTAAAGTTCCAGTTGCGCATTTGAAGAATATGTACGGCAAATCTTTGATGGCCGAAGTGATTCAAACCACTGTTGATGCTCAAGCCAAAGCCGTGTTTGCTGATCGTAAGTTGAAGCCAGCCTATCAGCCTGAAGTAAAGCTTCCAGAAGACGAAGCCGAAGTAACTGCTGTGATGGATGGTAAGGCCGATCTTTCATTCTCACTGGCTGTAGAAGTGATTCCAGAATTTGAAGTGAAAGATTTCTCCGGCATTGAATTGCAAAAGCACATTGTTGCAGCCTCTGACGAGCAAATGAACGAAGCGCTAAAGCGTCTTGCAGATCAATATAAATCCTTCGAAGCAAAAGCCGAAGGTTCAGCTGCTGCAACTGGCGACAAAGTGAACATTAACTTTGTGGGTTCTGTGGACGGTGTTGAATTTGATGGCGGCAAGGGCGACGATATTCCTTTGGAAATTGGCTCAAACCAATTCATTCCCGGTTTTGAAGAACAATTGATTGGTGCCAAAGTTGGTGATGATCGCACTGTGAATGTTACGTTCCCAGAAAATTACGGATCTAAGGAACTGGCTGGCAAGGCCGCCGTTTTTGCTGTTCATGTGAACGGCATTGAAGTTGCGGGCGAAGGCAAGATTGACGAAGATTTTGCCAAGCGTTTGGGCTTTGAAGATTTGGCCAAATTGAAAGACATGGTGCGTTCTGGTTTGGAGCGTGAATTTGCGCAAATGACCAACATGAAATTAAAGCGCGATGTGCTGGATGCTATGGACACGCAATATGCCTTTGAATTGCCAAGCCGTTTGGTGGAAGCTGAATTCAACAACATTTGGGCAGCACTTAGCGGCGAGATGCAAAAAGCTGGCAAAAGCTTTGCGGACGAAAACACCACCGAAGATGAAGCTCGCAAAGAATATCAAACCATTTCCGAACGTCGCGTGCGCTTGGGCCTGGTGCTGGGCACCATTGGTGAAAAAGAAGGTGTGACGGTTACTGATCAAGAATTGCAGCAGGCTTTAATTGGTCGTGCGCGTCAGTTCCCCGGTCAAGAAAAGCAAGTGTTCGATTATTACCGCAAGAACGGCAACGCTTTGATGGAATTGCGTGGCCCAATTTTTGAACAGAAAGTGGTCGACGTCATTGTTGGCAAAGCCAAGGTTTCAGACAAGTCAGTCACCCGCGAAGAACTGAAAGCGCTGGTTGAAGACGAAGAAACCAGCGACGCTGCGTAAGCGAAATTAAGATACGAACTCAAAACCTCGCGGGCGACTGCGAGGTTTTTTATTTTAGCAGTTTTTCACCTTGTGCTGCGTGCTTGCGCTGCCCACATGAAAAAGCTAAAGCCGCCTCATAAATCAATTGGAACTGTCCTTATGCAACAAACTCTACTCGTCGTTCATTTAATTGTGGCCCTAGTCCTCATTGGGCTGGTTATGTTGCAGCGCTCTGAGGGTGGGGCGTTGGGTATTGGCGGAAGCGGCGGCGGCGGCGGCAATTTGTTTTCGTCGCGCGGTGTTGGTAACACATTAACCCGTGCCACTGCTATTTTGGCGGCGTGTTTCTTTGCAACGTCAATTGCTTTGACCTTATTGTCGAATAAGAAAACCACCGGTTCCATTGTTGATCAGGTTCCGGCCCAAACCCAGCAGGCTCCAGCAGCTGGTGGGGCTACACCTGATGCTCCTGCTACAGGTGGCGGAAGCCTGCTCCCGAAATTGGATGGTTCAAAGCCAGCGGTTCCGACCAACTAAACAAACTGTGAAACTCTGATGTTTCACAGCTTTCCACATTTCTACAATTTTTTGAGTGGGTTCGAAGCTAAGGCTTCGAATCACTGACTTGACGGGATAGGGTTGTCCCCCATGGCGCGTTTTATCTTCATTACTGGCGGCGTGGTTTCATCCCTCGGCAAAGGACTGGCTTCAGCTGCATTAGGTGCGCTGTTGCAGGCCCGCGGCTATTCGGTGCGATTGCGCAAACTTGACCCCTATTTGAATGTCGATCCGGGCACGATGAGCCCTTATCAACACGGCGAAGTGTTTGTGACAGATGATGGCGCCGAGACTGACCTTGATCTTGGCCATTATGAACGCTTCACGGGCGTTCACGCCAACAAGGGCGACAACATTACCACGGGCAAAATTTATCAAAACATTATCACGAAGGAACGGCGTGGCGATTTTCTGGGTGGCACGGTTCAAGTTATTCCGCATGTGACGGACGCTATCAAAGATTTTGTAAAACTGGACAGTGATGGTTTTGATTTTGTGCTGGTCGAAGTGGGTGGCACTGTTGGCGACATTGAAGGCTTACCATTTTTTGAGGCCATTCGCCAATTTGGCCAAGAACAGCCCCGCGGATCGTGCATCTACATTCATCTGACTTTGATGCCTTATATTCCGACAGCGGGCGAACTTAAAACCAAACCCACACAGCATTCCGTGAAAGAGCTGCGTTCAATTGGCATTCAGCCAGATATTCTGATGTGTCGGGCCGACCGCGAAATTCCTGAAAATGAACGGCGCAAAATTGCGTTGTTCTGCAATGTGCGCCCCAGTGCGGTGATCCAAGCTTTAGATGTGGCCAGCATTTATGATGTGCCACGCGCTTATCATGCTGAAGGTTTGGATGCTGAGGTATTATCGGCTTTTGGCATTACTGACGCTAAAAAACCTGATATGTCCAAATGGGACGAGATTACCAATCGCATCTCGCACCCTGAAGGCGAAGTGAACATTGCTGTCGTAGGCAAATATACCGGATTGCTCGATGCTTATAAATCGCTGAAGGAAGCTTTGGTGCATGGCGGCATTGCCAACAAAGTTAAAGTGAATTTGGAATGGATTGAGTCGGAGATTTTTGAAAAAGAAGATCCGGCCCCATTTCTGGAAGGCTTCCACGGAATTCTGGTGCCCGGTGGTTTTGGTGAACGTGGCGCTGAAGGTAAAATTAAAGCAGCCACATTTGCGCGCACCAAGAATGTTCCCTATTTCGGCATTTGTTTTGGAATGCAAATGGCCTGCATCGAAGCGGCGCGAAATTTGTGCCACATTGAAAATGCAAGCTCCACTGAATTTGGTGAAACCACTGAGCCTGTTGTTGGCACCATGACAGAATGGATGCAAGGCAACGAATTGGAGATTCGGAAATCAGGTGGCGACCTTGGGGGCACGATGCGCCTTGGTGCTTTTGACGCCGCGCTGAAACCCGGCAGCCGCATTGCTGAAATTTATGGCGATACGCGCATTTCAGAGCGCCATCGGCATCGTTATGAAGTGAACACCGCTTATCGCGCCCGTCTGGAAACTGCGGGTTTAAAATTTGCGGGGTTATCACCTGACGGATTGCTTCCTGAAACTGTGGAATATGAAAACCACCCGTGGTTCATTGGTGTGCAATACCACCCTGAACTGAAATCCAAACCATTTGCGCCACATCCGCTATTTGCGTCTTTCATCGCAGCGGCTGTTGTCCAAAGTCGCTTGGTTTAAGCATGACACCTGGCCCCAATATCAGGGCCTTATTAGCAGCCGTTTTGCTGCTGTTTCAAGTCGGTCTGGTGCACGCATTCGACAATAGTACTCTCTTGGCATCAGAGCGCGAAGCTTTGGGGATGCGTTCAGATTTGGAACGGGTTCTCAGCGTTATTGAGCAAGAGAATGTCACCGACGAACAATTGGCTGATCAACGGGGTATTGTTGAAGGCTTACGCGGCGAGACAATAACGCAAGTTCAAAAACTTGCAGCACCTTTGGATGATGTAAAACAACAGCTCAATCAGCTTGGCCCCGCACCACTGGCGGGCCAAAAAGAAATCGACACGATAGCAACGCAGAGGACTGACCTGAACGATGCTGTTGCGCGTTTTACGGCAGCAAAAAAGCAATTCGAATTGATCGGCGTTGAAGCAGAGCAAATGTCAGGCAAAGTTTCTGCCAAGCAACGCGCACAATTTTTTCAACGCATTTTCAAAGCCGATAAATCAATTTTCAATCCACAATTGTGGCGGGACACGGCAACAGGTCTCGTTCTTTTTGGCTCGCGCTTAAGCAGTTTGCTCTCGACGTGGTGGAGCGAACAAGTTCCGCAATTTGCGTGGAGTGGCTTAATTTTGTTGCCAGCGCTGTTGTTGGTTTTTGGCCTTGTCATTCGGCTTCTGAAAAAAAATCTGAGCGGCTGGCTTTCCAAACGGGAGGATGTTGGGACAGTGGTTTCGCCATTGCGAAGGCTTTGGCGTGTGGTGTTTGGCGCGTTTTCGATGCTTATTGGGATTACTGTTTTTGCAATTTTGGTCGTGGTTTCTCTGCAAGCCGCAAATCTGTCGACACCCCGTTTTGATCTGCTGATTGAAGCATTTATTGGACTGCTCACACCTTGTGTCTTTAATACAGGGCTTGCCTATCTTATTTGTTCGCCTCGGGAACCGCATTACAGGCTCATCTCAATTGATGAGCGCACGGCTCGGTCGGTTCCGCTGTTTGTGTTTTTGGCTTCGCTGGTCCAGTCATTTGCAACTCAACTTGCAACTCTTTCTGATCAACTTCTGTTGCCAGTTAGTTTGCTTGCCGGGCAATCCGCAATCGCCACGGCAATTCTCATCATACTTTCGGGGCTCTTGCTTTTAATTTTACGAAAACAATCCAACTCGCCCGTGGAGGCTGTGCCTGAACCCCATTATCTCACGTGGTTTGTTTCGTTTATGCCACTGCTCTGGGTGTTGTTGGCAGTTGCCATTATTGGGCTGCTGTTTGGATATTTAGCTCTGTCTTATTTTATAGCCGGCAAAATTATAAACACGGTTTTGGTCGTTGTAATGATTGTGCTGCTGCATCATTTGGTTGATGCAATTTCTGATACGCTACAAAATCCGGCATCAAATCTCGGTCAGAAATTGCGCGAATTTACTTCGATGGGGGAACGTGGAATTTCGCGATTGTCGCTCACGTTTCGCACACTTGCAGATATTACATTGGTTGTTCTTGGAGTGCCGTGGTTACTTGCCTTATGGACGGTTACATGGGTCGACTTGCGTTCATTTATCAATAACGCTGTGGTTGGGTTTCGCGTTGGCAGCATCACAGTTTCGCCCCTCAATATTATAAGTCTGATTGGTATTTTAGTTTCGGGCATCATCGCAACGCGGTTCATCACGCGGTGGCTGGATCGGCGTGTGTTGACCCAGACCAGATTGAACAGGGGTGTGCAAGATTCGGTACGCACTGGCGCAAACTATTTTGGATATATTCTTGCAGCCGCATTTGCCTTGAGTGCTGCGGGATTTGATTTTTCGAGTGTTGCGTTAGTTGCTGGCGCACTGGGTGTGGGTATCGGTTTTGGTTTGCAGTCGATCGTTAATAATTTTGTATCTGGTTTGATTTTGTTGGCAGAACGCCCGATCCGCGTTGGAGATTGGATTGTAACGAATGATGGAGAGGGTATTGTTAAGAAAATAAACGTGCGCTCCACCGAGATTGAAACTTTTGACAACTGCACAATTATTGTGCCCAATTCAAATTTGATCACGGGTGTGGTGCGCAACTGGACCCACCAAGATACGTTGGGCCGATTTATGGTGGCAGTGGGCCTTGCGCATGGTGGTGATGTTGAAGTCATACAAAAATCACTCCAAGCAATTGTAACGGCCCATCCTAAAGTGTTGCGTTACCCCCTGCCAACCGTTCAGCTTGCGAAATTTATGGCAGGCACGATGAACTTTGAAATTCGCGGCCATGTGGCCGATGTATTTGAAGCAGCCCAGGTTGCGAGCGATTTGCGCATGGCAACCGCTAAAGACTTTACAGAGAAGAATATTATTTTTTCAGCGATATAGAGAATTGAAGAACGAACATGAGTGACATTGAGAGAGCCAAGGCAGTAGCAGAAGATTTCAACGCTATGAGTGGCTTGGAGTTTTTGCAAAAGCAAATGGCGGGCGGCGTCACATCGCCGATGTCGGAAACCATGAATATGCGGGTGGTCGCTGCTGCCGATGGCATGGCAAAAATTGAAGGCATTCCTGCGGTAAAATTTTTCAATCCGATGATGCGGATTCATGGTGGCTTCACGGCCACGCTGATGGATGCGGCTTTGGGCTGTGCGGTTTGCACCAAGCTTCCCGCCGGAAAAGGAGTTGGCACGGTTCAGCTGTCTGTAAATTTTGTGCGAAAGATTGATCTTGAAACGGGTCCCCTGATTGCAACAAGTCATGTTCTCCATGCGGGCCGCACCATGCTGACGGCTGAAGCAAAACTTGAAGATTTGAAGGGTGTGCTTTATGCCCACGGCACCGGAACTTTTTTGGTGTACCCTAAATGAAACCCAACAGTACAGTCCATATCGGCACCACGATTTTCTCAAATACATCACGGCTGTCTTTGATTGCTGGGCCTTGCCAACTTGAGAGCAGAGACCATGCCTTCATGATGGCAGAAAGCATGATCGCTATCTGTAAACGTGTAGGGATTGGTTTGGTTTATAAGTCATCATTCGACAAAGCCAATCGTACGAGCATCAAAGGCCAACGGGGTCTTGGACTGGAAAAGTCTTTGGCTGTGTTTGCCGATCTTCGCAGCAAATTAAACATTCCGATGGTCACTGATATTCACGAAATTGGACATTGTGCTGAAGTGGCAAGCGTTGTGGACGTTTTGCAGATACCAGCATTCTTGTGCCGGCAGACGGATTTGTTAGTTGCTGCAGCTCAAACTGGTAAAGTTGTGAATGTTAAAAAGGGTCAGTTTTTAGCGCCGTGGGACATGAAAAATGTGGTGGCCAAAATCACAGAGTCCGGCAATGCAAACGTGATGGTCACGGAGCGTGGTGCCAGTTTTGGCTACAATACTCTAGTGTCCGACATGCGCGCGTTGCCGATCATGGCTGAGATTGGTGCGCCAGTGATTTTTGATGCAACGCATTCAGTGCAGCAGCCTAGCGGGCAGGGCACCTCCACCGGCGGCGACCGACGCATGGTGCCGGTGCTTGCACGGGCCGCCGTAGCTGTGGGGATTGCTGGTCTATTTATTGAAACACACCAAGACCCTGATAGAGCA
>JANOXS010000066.1:0-31927 GCA_031418535.1 Hyphomicrobiales bacterium
CCTTGCATTTTGAAAGCGCCGCACCATCTGATCTGGCTAGGCTGATTTCAGCCTTGAGGGGTGGGATCACCGGCACGTGATCCCGGTCTAATGAACCAATGCCACAATTGGGGCGTTTAGTTCATTACACAAGACAGGGAAGGTTTTAAAATGGCCACGACCAGATCACTGCCAGCTCTCTCCTCCGGCGAGGGCGGGCTCAACCGCTACCTCCAGGAAATCCGGCTGTTCCCCATGCTGCAGCCGGAAGAAGAGTTCATGCTCGCGAAGCGCTGGAAAGAGCATGGCGATACCGCCGCCGCGCACAAGCTGATCACCAGCCATCTCCGCCTCGTGGCCAAAATTGCCATGGGTTATCGTGGCTATGGCCTGCCCATTGGCGAAGTTATCTCCGAAGGCAATATTGGCCTCATGCAAGCCGTGAAGAAATTTGAGCCAGACAAAGGTTTCAAATTGGCGACATACGCAATGTGGTGGATCAAAGCTTCCATCCAGGAATATGTTCTGCGCTCATGGTCACTGGTCAAAATTGGCACGACCGCCAGCCAGAAAAAACTGTTCTTCAACCTGCGCAAAATCAAAGGCCGCATTCAGGCTGTTGAAGAAGGCGACTTGAAACCAGAGAACGTGAAATACATCGCCAAAACCCTTGGCGTGGAAGAAAAAGAAGTGGTCAACATGAACCGTCGCATGAGCGGTGATTCAAGCTTGAACTCGCCCTTGCGCGCTGATGCGGACGGTGACGGCGAATGGCAAGATTGGTTGGTTGATGACAAGGATAGCCAAGAAACTATTCTCGTCGAAAACCAAGAATCTGAAATGCGGACTGGCCTGTTGGGTGATGCTTTGAGCAAACTCAATGACCGCGAACGCCGCGTCATCGAAGCCCGCAAACTTCAGGATGAACCCGCAACGCTTGATGACCTGTCAAAGGAATTCAACGTTAGCCGCGAACGCATCCGCCAGATCGAAGTGCGCGCATTTGAAAAGCTGCAAAAGGCAGTGAAGAACGCGGCGCAGAAAGCGCTTTCTCCCCGCGTGAAACAATTGGCCGGGGCTTCGGCATAAATTACAAAACCCTCTCCCAGATGATGGGAGAGGGCAATTTATTACATGCCGCGTATAACGCCTTGGCACACGATCATTGTGACAAGAGATGCAATCCAATAGCCTGCATCAGTGGCGCGGGCATAACTAGATTTGCCACTGAACGAGCCACCCGAATAAGCTAAAACTGTAAAAGCTACAGTGGCTAAGATCACAGTGTAAAGCGCATTCATATTTGCAGTGACACCCACAAACCAGCTCATTAATAAAAGCCCAAGAACTTGCGAACCCATGGCACCCATTGGCATTTCGCCAGTTGATCCCATTTTAATGCCCGATCCTTCAGCCCATTTTGTGCCAAATAATTTTGGCCCATACCAAAGCCACCCCAGTAAGAACGACAATACCGCTCCCGCCAAAACCGCCAGCCAACTCACCCCTTGCGTAATTTCACCCATAATATCCTCCCAGCATGAAATTTAGCGCGATCAAAAAGCCACGCACCGCTATCTTGCAGCAAGTAATGACCAATGCAAAGTCTGATCGTCGAACTCTTTTTGCACCTCCAACACTCAAACGTGATTTTTGGGTGATTGGCTGAAAGCCTAGTCTGGTTTGCATAACAACCACGCAAAAAGGTTTCACCATGCGCATCACAGCACTCTTCGCAACCCTGCTCACCACAGCCACATTGATAAGCCCAGCTCAAGCGGGCCAGGTACGGGGTGTGGTGGAACTTTTTACCAGTCAGGGCTGTTCATCGTGCCCGCCAGCCGACCGCGCTTTTGGTTCGGTCACAACACAAGGCGGCGTACTGGGCCTTGCCTGGCATGTGGATTATTGGGATTATCTGGGCTGGAAAGACACATTCTCATCAGCCCAAGCCACCTCGCGCCAAGCCGCTTATGGTAAAGGCTCTTACACGCCAGAAATTATTGTGAACGGCAGCCAAGTAATTTCGCAATCTGGTTCGGCCAGCGCCATTTCATCGGCATTGGGTAGCGCGCTTCCGGTCAACCTCAGCATTTCAGGTGGCAAAGTGAACGTGGGCGCAGGAAGTGGCAGCGCAAGTTTGGTGTTGGTCAAATTCTACCGCAGCAAAACCGTGGCCATTAAACGCGGAGAAAACGCGGGCAAGAACGTAACTTACCATCATCCAGTTATTGGCTCAAAAAGAATTGGCTCGTGGAATGGCAAAGCAACTTCGGTTGATTTGGGCGGCGAATGTGGCGGCGGCATTGGTTGCGCCGTGTTGTTACAACAGGGTGTTGGCCGCATTTTAGGAGCGGTCACGCTCTAATAAAGCCCGTCCTCTGAACTCGACCCGAGATTTGTTTTCGTCTCGGGTCCCACAAAAATCTGGTCGGCGTATAAAACGCCGCCTTGTGACACCACACCTGTGGCCACCGAAACATAGTCGCGCGATAGCAACGTGTGCCGATGCTCTGCACTTTTCACCCATTGTTGGAAAAGTCCCTGCGCCATGGCCTTGTCCACCACACCGGGTTTACTCACCCGTGCAGCATTCTCGGCCATACGCGGAAGTGTAATCATTCCACCCCCACGCAACGCTCGCATCCGACTTTCAAAATCTTGCCCGGTGCTGGCAATGTGCCCCATGTAGTTATTTTGCATCATGTCCATAGCATGAGCCACAGCGGCACCATGGTTTTCGGTATTGGCTCTGAGCGCCCGAACACCCTTTGAAGCCCTGTAGGAATTGGCCAAATTAAAAAGCTCAAGCGCAAAATCTGCCCGCTCTAGTTGCGCGGCCTCTGCCGCATCCACCAAACGTGCAGAAAATTGCACATAAGTTTCGCGCGCCAAAGCTTGCCCCGAAACAAGAAATACTGCAGCAAATACAGTTGACTGCAGGCGACAATACCTTAAAAATTCCACCAGCGTAATTCTCATAGGTCTTAACCTCTGATCAAGGTGATTGCCTTTACAAGTAAGCAGAATTGCGGCCTGACAGCCGAATCAGATAGTGACGGCAAATTAAAGTGATAGATAAGCCAATAGATCAAGCGATTGAATTAGAGAACTTGCGCAGCCGCAACGCTCAGCTTGAAAACGACATTGCCCATTTGATCCGCCATGATCAACTCACAGGCTTGATGAACCGCAGCGCTTTTGTTCATGATGTTGATCTAATCCTTAAAAATGCTGACTATGCAGTAAGCAAAGGAGCCATGATTGAAATTACAATCCGTGGCTTGCCGCGCATAGCAGGGTCACTGGGACGTCACGTTGGTGATTATGCTGTCTCCGCTTTGGCCGCCAGGCTTAACCTCCAACGCGATCCCTCAAGCTTGTGTTGCAGATTGGATTATTGGAGTTTTGCGGTCTTTATTCCAAAAATTTCCGATCCCCTTGAAGCCCTTACAGTCGCCAAGAATTTTTTAGAAACTCTCAGTCAACCTGTGGATTGGGTGGACCGAAAATTAGTGCTAGATGTGGGTGCTGGTGTAACGCTCACATCACCGGAGCACCCCGATGCTGCAAGTCTTCTCCAAAATGCTGGTATGGCCATGCGCGCAGCAACTGACCGCGGCGGTGCTGGATATGGGTTTTATAATCCGGCCATGGCATTAGCTGCCAAACGCCGAATCGACATTCTCCATGCCGTCCAAGACGCAATCGACGGCCAATTTATGCAATTGCAGTATCAACCGTTTTTCAAAGCTTCGACTGGCGATCTTATGGGCTTTGAAGCATTGATGCGTCTCAATCACCCTGAAATGGGTTCGATCTCTCCAGCTGAGTTCATTCCCGTCGCTGAAGAGTCGGGTCTCATCAACAAATTGGGCGCTTGGGCTTTGGCTGAAGCGTGCAGCGTTGCTGCCAATTGGCCTTCGCATTTAACAGTGGCAGTTAACATTTCACCTGAGCAATTCTATTCAGGAACATTGATTACTGACGTCCACAATGCGCTCGAACTTTCCAGTTTCCCTGCTTACCGGTTGGAAGTTGAAGTGACCGAAAGCACCATGTTGAAAGACAGCGAAATGGTGTTGCAGCAATTAGGCAGTTTACGCGATATGGGATCTGCGATTGTTCTCGATGATTTTGGCACTGGATATTCCAGCTTGAGTTATTTGTGGAAATTTCCATTCTCTAAAATGAAGATCGACCGCTCTTTTGTGCAAGCCTTGGAAACTTCGCCTTTGGTGCGTGGCATGTTGCAATCCATCATTGGGCTTTCGCGAAATCTTGGTTTAAAAATAACAGCCGAGGGCATTGAAACTCAAAGCCATGTCGATGTTCTGCGCGAGTTTAATTGCGACTACATTCAAGGTTATCTGACGGGAAGGCCCGTTAGCCAAACAGATTTAGCGTCGATTATTTTGAAAAACTTCGCAGAGCAATTGCGCCCGGAACAATTCAATTCCACAGCAAAATCTGAATTTCCAAAAGCCATGCAACGCTGATTAGTCCGCAAACGGATCCGTCATTAAGATCGTGTCTTCGCGCTCTGGTGAAGTTGACAAAAGCGCCACCGGACATTCCATCAGCTCTTCAAGATACTTCACATATTTGACAGCCTGCGCTGGCAAAGCCGACCATGAACGAGCGCCAGCAGTGGTGCCCTTCCAACCTTCAAAGCTTTCATAAATCGGCTCAACCCGCGCCTGTGCTTCTTCAGCAGCCGGAAATAATTCAATGCGCTTGCCATCAAGCATATAGCCTGTGCTCACTTTAATTTCATCGAGCCCATCAAGAACATCAAGCTTGGTGAGCGCAATACCTGTGATGCCAGAGGTCTTAATCGCTTGGCGCACCAGCACCGCATCAAACCAACCGACGCGGCGCTTGCGGCCTGTCACAGTGCCAAACTCATGGCCACGCTTGCCAATCCATTCGCCAACGTCATTGCTCTGTTCAGTGGGAAATGGTCCAGAGCCCACGCGTGTGGTATAAGCTTTGCAAATTCCCAAAACATAATTGACTGATGAAGGCCCAAGACCTGAACCAGCCGCAGCTTGACCCGCCACAGTGTTGGAGGATGTTACATAAGGGTACGTGCCATGATCAATATCAAGCAAAATGCCTTGTGCACCCTCAAACAATATGCGCTTGCCTTCGCGGCGCATGTCATCAAGCTTGGCCCACACGGCATCAGAATAAGGCAAGATTTGCGGTGCCACTTCTGCCAATTGTTTAAGAACATCAGCAGCTAAATACTCAGGCTGCCCAAGCCCACGCCGCAATGCATTGTGATGCGCTAACATGCGGTCAATCTTCGGCCCAATCGTTGAAAGATCAGCCAAGTCATTCACGCGAATTGCACGGCGGCCAACCTTATCTTCATAAGCAGGGCCAATGCCGCGGCCCGTGGTGCCAATCTTGCCAGCACCCGCAGCTTCTTCGCGCATCCGGTCCAACTCGCCATGGATCGGCAAAATTAAAGTGGCATTGCCCGCGATGCGCAAATTCTCGCGGCTAATTGCAACGCCTTGTTTGGTGAGCTTTTCAATTTCAGCAATCAACGCCCAAGGGTCAATCACCACGCCATTGCCGATCACTGAAAGCTTGCCCGGGCGCAAAATGCCTGATGGCAAAAGTGATAATTTATAAGTAACACCATTGATAACCAGCGTGTGGCCCGCATTGTGCCCGCCCTGAAAGCGCACCACCACATCGGCGCGTTCTGAAAGCCAGTCTACAATCTTACCTTTGCCTTCATCGCCCCATTGCGCGCCGACAACTGCCACATTGGCCATAGTGTAATCCCTTTCAGACATGACAACGGCCCCGAAGAATTACTCTCCGGAGCCGTTACAGGCTCTTACACCAAACAAGGTGCAGTGCAACCCAACTTTATAGGGCTGTGGACGAGAGAATCGCATCCAGCTGCTCGAACTGCTCGCCCATCGCATCCGCCGCCCCCGTGCCCGCGGCGTCGAGTGCTTCCTTCGTGGGATAAAGTTCGTGGAAGGTCAGCAGGGTCTTGCCTCCCTTTTCCTCAAAAGTCACCGTCGTGACGGGTCCACCGTTACCACCTTCGTCATTGGTCCAGACGATGCGCGAGTGCGTTATCACTTCGATATACTTTCCGAAGAACGCCATAGAGTTCGAGGCATCCTGTCCGAATTCGAGACGGTATTTGCCGCCGACACGAACATCCATATCGCAGGAACGCAGGAACATGCCCATCGACTTCGGCACCCACCATTGTTTGAAGAGCGCAGCGTCAGTCCATGCCTTGAACACAATATGCGCCGGAGCATTGAAGCTTCGCGTAACAACAATTTCGCGATCGGACTTCCGTTCCACCGTCGTGCGGTTCTCACTTTCCTTTGTTGCGTCCATCAAGTGCATCCTTCTGTTTCAATTCCTCGATAACTTTGTCCAACGCATCAAAGCGCGCGTCCCACAGCTGGCGATACCTCTCGATCCATGCAGCCTCTTCCGCCAGTCGGCGCAAGCCGAGCTTACAAGTCCGCACGCGCCCCACTTTCTCCGTGGTGACAAGCCCAGCCTGCTCCAACACACCAACATGCTTTTTCATGCCAGTGAGGGTCATGTGGAATTTCGTAGCTAGTTCCGTGATCGAAGCATCTGCTCGCCCAAGCTGCTCAAGAACGCCACGCCTCGTGGCATCCGATAGTGCTGCGAACGAGGCATCATAGTGGAGCTGAAAATACTGAACCATATGGTTCAGTGTGTAACAGGTGAACCAATGGAATGCAAGAGGGCCGATTGAATCAATGGACCCTTATGGTATCATAACTTATGCCAAACCTTGAGTTTCACGAAGTAGACGCATCGCGGTGGAAAGATTTTGAGCTTTTGTTCGAGAGCCGCGGCGGCCCGAAATCTTGCTGGTGCATGGTGTGGAAGCAAGGTGCCATAACCTCGAAGGGACCTGATCGTAAAGTTGCAATGCAGAGGTTTGTTGACGATGGCACCCCAATTGGTTTGCTCGGTTATTCTGAAGGCAAACCTGTTGCATGGTGCTCAATCGCCCCAAGAGAAACATATCGTGACTTTGGCGCTCCTGAATATACTGGTGAAAATTCAGAACACGTATGGTCGCTAGCCTGCTTTTTCGTGCGCCGCGAGTTGCGAGGGCAGGGCCTAGCAAAACAAATTATCGAAGCCGCAGTGCTGCATGCTGAGCAGCGCGGAGCAACTGTCGTTGAAGCCTATCCCGTTGATCCGAGCTCCCCGAGTTATCGATTTATGGGATTTGTTGAGACATTTTCAGCAGCTGGATTTCAAGAAATCGGGCGAGCCGGAACTCGTCGGCATGTGATGCAACGCAAATTACGCCGATAGTTTCCGCGAATGCCCTACAAAGGGAATGAATCAACTCGATTTAGCAATCAAGCGGACCCACTGCTATTTACTCATTCATGCTGATATTCACAGCTTCTGGTGAAGTGACCTTGTAACCTGTCTTGATAGCTTTCTCGCCTTTAGGCTCTAAATCAAAGTTCCAAGCCAAAACCCCGCGCCGCTTTTCAAAGTCTTTGATTGTGGCTGGCGTTGCATCTGGCAAGGCCGCAACCGTCACATCGTCCTGCGTTGAAAACGGTGCGCGATCAATCACTGTCACCGGAATCATCACATCATGCAAATTGATGACAGAAATATCCCATGCCAGAGTTTGCACATGCGAAGTGGTAAGAATGCCTTCATCACCCGAATTGCGCTTCACTTCAGCACGCTTCACTTTGATCATGTCATCAGCACCAAAACCTAACTTGCCATCTTCGCCTGCACTGAGCAGCGGCAGAGAACCCTGCCCAATAAACATGCCGTCGCGATACAAATTCACAAGGCCCGGCAAAAGCGGCGCATCACCTTTCACGGTGAAGGAAGCCGTGAGATAAGCAGTTGGATCAAGGCGCGGCACGGTGATGGCCTGCAGCTTCGCCGCAAAATCATCAGTGCTAATACGCACCTTTTTGGCCGTGCCCGTATTATCCACACTCACACGACCTGCAATAATATAGTTCGCATTAAACCCCGCCATTTGGATAATCGCTTGGCGTTGCAGCGCTGGCTTATCAGCAACTTCCTTTGCAATCTGACCCAGCATATTTTCATTTTTCTTGGCTTCCATGGGAGCAGCTGCAGGAGCTACTGCACCATCGGCATAAGCTTTGCTTTTCAGATCGTCATAAATCGCAACTTGAATTTGGTCTTCACCAAGCTCGGGCGCAGCCGTTGCCCCCAAGGGTCGTGCTGTTGAAAGTATCAGCGCAACATTATCCCAACTCTCGCCCGTTGATTGCATAACATCAGCGCGGCGCACCAAATTAAGTTTAGCAGCCGCGCCCTTCGTCGGCAGCGTCATACGCGCATCGTAAAACGCTTGCCATCCTGCCTCTTGCACCCGGTAGCTGAGTTTGAATTTTCCATTCGTTTGCGCGGTTGAGTAAATATGCACCGCGACTTGATAATGGGCGTTTTCAGTGGGGGCCAACACCGAAGCCTTGATCTGTAAATCACCAATCAATTTATCAATTGCCCGCTGACGCAATTGTGCTTCATGAATATTTTTTGAAATTGCAGAAAGCCGAGTGCCGACCAAATCCACTAATCCACCCAGTTGCGTGGCATCAATAGCTTTTACAGTTTCAGTTGAAGTGGCAGGTACCAATTGCTTATCAGCAAGCGACAACAATAATTTTCTTTGATAATCCGCATCTGAAACTATTTGATCCAAACCCGAACGCTCATCATTCAAGACTTCAATTTGGCCCTCAATAATTTTGCGTTGCGCATCAATATCGGCCGACGACAATTGCACCAGTTTTGAATCGACCGAACCAATTTCCAGCCCCTGCCCGCCAAGACCCTCAACGCGGATAGATTGCGGATCAATCGTCCCCGGCAAATCATCCAAAATCAATGTGTGCTCTCCGGATGGCAACGAAACCTCGGTGGTGCGCACGACATCAGCCCCTTGCGGGAATACGGTGACAGCATCAACGTGCGAAGCTGCGCGAATATCAGCAGCCGAAGCAGTCGCCAAGCAACTGGTCATCATAAGCAAAGTTGTAAGTGTGAATTTCATTTCAGTCCTCCATGTGGGCCCCACGCCCTTAACCATGAACAAAACTTAATCCGGGGGCCGATCTGGGGCGGCAAAGTGGCAAATCTGCGAATTCATACGCAAATACCTGATTAAAATGGATTAAACTAAAAACGATCGTTTTTCAGCTCAATATATTTACCAGAGAATAGCTGTATTCTGACTTTTGCCTGATAAATCACGATCATCTCCTGTCAGCGAAGACACCATAAGCTGAGGTCAAGTTGGAAACGGAAATTTCAACACGCAAATCTGGAGTAAAAAAATGACCGACGATTCAATTTTATCCCGCCGCTTAGCTTTTGGCCGTATTGGTGCAATTGCATTAGCTGCATTTGCAGTTCCTACACTGCTTACAACATCTAAGGCTTTTGCCGACGACAGTGAAGTAAGCGACTCTGACGGCGGAAGTGACGACAATGAGTCAGAAAACGAAACTGACGATGAAAGTGATGATGAAGATGATGATGACGCAGGCGCAGTAATTGCACCTTCAGCCAGTGCCGTTTCTGCTGATGGCAAACCAATCTTGAAAAAGAAGAAGAAAAAGAAATAATTAGTTTAAATCGAGAATAGTTGGGGCCGGGCAACCGGCCCTTTTTTATAGCCAAGCGGCAATACAAATTGACCAAACGGTTCAATTCTCCGATAATGAATTCCCCGTAATAATTGTAAGTGTGCAATATGAAAACTTATCTTGGTCTTTTGCTTTCTCTTCCCTTGTTTCTGTCCACCAGTCCGGCTGCACTTGCTGCGGCCACGCCAGAAGAAGCAGCCCGCATTGCCAGTGCGTTTCAGGCCTATCTCGGAAGTGAAGCAGGTGTTGTAACAGTCGATATTGACGGTGACGATTATACAGCAACCATTGACATTGCACCCTTGGTCGCAAAATCAGCGCAGCCAAACAGCACCTTCACCATGACACCACTTGTCCTCACCCTCACATCCAAAGGTGAAGGCAAATGGGATGTGTCGCAAGACTCGCCCTTCGCTCTCAATATCAAAGCAGACACAGCTCTAACTGCTGACTTAAAAATTGAGTCTTACAAGTGGGACGGTGAGTTTGACGAAAAGCTTGTGACTTTTACCGAAGCATCAGCTGAAATGACCAACTTGACTTTGACAGAAAACGTCAATGATCCAACCCAGGGCAAAACTGACATAAACGTGTCAGTAAAGAATGTAAAAGTAGAGCAATCTGCAGAGGCAAATGCCAATGGCGGGGCCGACGCAACCGCCACATATACCCTTGAGGAAATTTCCGAAACATTCGCAACACCAGGATCAGCTGGTGGGCAATACCCGGCAATGAACATTGTGTTCACTGCTGCATCGGGCACTTATGAAACATCGGTCACCGGTGTTAAAAGCAAATCTGTTTTGGATATTGTGGCCTTTATGGTCGCGCACTCCAGCAAAGAATTGATCGTGAAAGATCAAGCAATCTTGAAAACAATGTTGACTGCGGTTTTGCCAATATTTGAAAATGCCACAGGCACCAGCACATTCAAAACCATCGCCATTCAGTCTCCAGTTGGCCCCATCGGCATGGATTCCTTAACCGTAGGCGTAGATATGAACGGCGTAGTAAAAGAGGGCAGCGCCCGCGAAAGTATTTCAGTCGCAGGCCTCAGCATTCCTGCTGCCATCGTGCCGCCATGGGCCACAACCCTTGTGCCGAAGAATATGACATTTGATTTTGCTGGCTCAGGTTTTGATCTTGAAACCCCAGCTCACATGATCCTCGCCGCATTAGACCTTGCAAAGGATCCACCTTTGCCAGCAGGATTTGAAAGCACTTTAGTTCCAACTCTGCTGCCCACAGGCTCAGGCACCATCACGCTTAACCCCACCAGCGTCAGCAATGATCTTTATTCAATCAATGCCGAAGGCACAATGACAGCGGGCCCCGCGGCCCTGCCGTCTGGCAAGGCAACAGTGACTGCCAAAGGCTTGGATGAAATTATGAAAGTCATTCAAGCAGCCCCGCCTGAAGCAGGATTGCAAAGCGGCGTTGGCATAATTGTAGCTGCCAAAGGCATGGCCAAGCCAGAAGCAGATGGCACCTTGAAATGGGACATTGAAAGCAGTGGTGACGGCAAAGTGCTCATCAACGGGCTAGACCCAATGAAGATGCAATAATCCAATGAAAACAAAAAGCCCGCTTATTAGCGATTTTGACTTTTTACTGAAAAGTCAAAACGCCTAAGCGGGCTTTTTTATTTAGAAGCGAAGTGCGCGAACCTGCACCACATTGGGCACGTCTTGCACCTGGTCCATCACCGCTTGCGGTACGGCACCATCAGTTTCAATAATTGAAATTGCATCGCCACCTTCAGCAATGCGGCCCAAATGGAACGTGCCCATATTGATACCGGCATTACCCAGCAAAGTTCCAACCCGGCCCACAAAGCCCGGCCTGTCATTGTTAGTGATGTAAAGCATGTGCGGCCCAAAATTACACTCAAGCTCAATACCTTTAATCTGAATAATGCGCGGGCGACCATCAGCAAACACTGTGCCCGCAACAGCACGTTCAAATTTTTCAGTTTTCACAGTGATGCGAATATATGTTTCATAAGCGCCGCGTTTACTTTGCTTCACTTCATCAACTTTAATTCCGCGTTCTTTCGCAACAACAGGTGCCGACACCATATTCACAATGCCGATCTGAGCTTCCAAAATTCCGGCAAGCGCAGCTGATGTTAGAGCTCGCGTATTAAGGTTGCCCACATCCCCGGCATATTCAATAACAATTCCGATCAGTGGCTCTTCCGTCAGCTGTCCAGCAAAACTGCCAAGCTTTTCAGCAAGGGCCACATAGGGCCGCAAACGCGGCGCTTCTTCGGCAGTGATCGAAGGCATGTTGAGTGCATTCGTAACTGCACCCTTGATCAGATAATCCGACATTTGTTCGGCAACCTGTAAAGCCACATTTTCTTGGGCTTCACCTGTTGAAGCGCCCAGATGCGGAGTGGCAATCACATTTTCCAAATTGAAAAGCTTGTGATTGGTCGCAGGCTCAACCTCAAACACATCAAGTGCTGCACCTGCCACATGCTTAGAAATCAGCGCTTCATATAGTGCGTCTTCATTCACTAAGCCACCACGCGCACAATTGATGATGCGAACACCTTTCTTCATGCGAGAAATAGCAGCCGCACCAATGATGTCGCGGGTCTTTTCCGTGAGCGGCGTGTGCAGTGTGATGAAATCTGAGCGGGTGATGAGGTCAAGAAGCTCTACCTTTTCGACACCAATTTCAAGCGCGCGCTCAGGTGAAAGGAAAGGGTCATAGGCGATCACTTTCATTTTTAAACCAATGGCTCGGTCAGCAACGATGGAGCCAATATTGCCGCAACCAATAACACCCAGAGTTTTGTTGAAAAGTTCAACACCCATAAAGCGGTTCTTTTCCCACTTGCCAGCATGGGTGGAAGCATTGGCTTCCGGAATTTGCCGGGCCAAGGCCATCATCATCGAAAGCGCGTGTTCGGCAGTCGTAATGGCATTGCCGAAAGGCGTGTTCATCACCACAATGCCGCGGGCGGTGGCAGCAGGAATATCAACATTGTCCACACCAATACCAGCGCGGCCAATTACTTTTAGCTTCTTCGCAGCTTCCAAAATTTTCGGTGAAACTTTGGTGGCGGACCGAATGGCTAAGCCATCATACTCGCCGATTTTCGCAAGAAGTGCATCTTTGTCTTTGCCAAGATCAGGCAAGTAATCAACCTCAACACCGCGGTCGCGAAAAATTTGAACAGCGGCTTCTGAAAGCTTATCGGAAATAAGAACACGTGGGGCCATGATGGCTCTCCTGTAAATTGAAAATGAAATTAAATTGAAGCCTGGGCGTATGCCCAATCGAGCCACTGGGTCAGAGCTTGCACGTCTGATGTTTCAACCGTGGCCCCGCACCAAATCCGCAGACCCGCAGGTGCATCACGATAAGCACCAATGTCGAAAGCCACTTTTTCAGCTTCCAGCAGCTTTACCATTTTCTTGGGCACATCTTCTGAGCCATCAAGTGTGAGGCACACAGACGTGTTGGAGCGCGTCGCGGGAACTTTCGCCAAGTGATGTGCGTATGGCGTCTTCGAAATCCACGCATCAATCGCTGCCGCATTGGCATCAGCGCGCTTTTGCAAACCTGCTAAACCGCCGACAGATTGCGCCCATTCCAACGCCAAAATATAATCTTCGACACAGAGCATCGAAGGCGTGTTGATGGTTTCACCTTCAAAAATACCCTCGATCAATTTGCCACCAGATGTGAGGCGGAAAATCTTCGGCGTTGGCCAAGCCGGCACATAAGATTCAAGACGAGCAACTGCGCGCGGGCTCAGGATCAGCACGCCATGCGCGCCCTCCCCGCCCAAAACTTTTTGCCACGAGAATGTCACCACATCGAGTTTGGAAAAATCCATGTCTTGCGCAAAGACCGATGACGTCGCATCGCAAATTGTAAGGCCAGCGCGGTCCGCTGGAATGAAATCGGCATTCGGAACGCGAACGCCCGAAGTGGTTCCATTCCATGTGAACACAACATCATGGTCAAAATTAATCGACGTCAAATCCGGCAGCTCGCCATAAGACGCTAAAATCTTGGTGGTGTCTTTCAGCTTCAGCTGTTTCACAACATCAGAAACCCAGCCTTCGCCAAAGCTTTCCCACGCCACCATATCCACAGGGCGCGAACCGAGAAGCGACCACATGGCCATTTCCACGGCACCCGTATCAGACGCTGGCACAATGCCAATACGATAATCCACAGGCACCTGCAAAACATCGCGGGTCAAAGTAATGGCCTTCTTCAGCCGCGCCTTGCCCAAAGATGAGCGATGCGAGCGGCCTAAAACGGCATTCTCCAGTTTTTGCGGGGTCCAGCCAGGAAACTTCGCGCAGGGGCCAGAAGAAAAATTAGCGCATACAGGGCGTGTGCCCGGTTTGATATCTGTCATGTTTATCTCCATCCTTACAGATGGGTTGGCCTTCGGTGGGGAAGGCTCGCCCGAGGTCGCTTTAGACGGAAACTGTGTCGCGTCGCAACTGATATTTTAAGTCACCATATAAAATTGAATTTTATAGTTGCGAAGCTTTTAATCTCTCTAGCCAAAGCTTCTGACGTTTGCGCAATTCACCTGTCAGCAAAAGCACGGAAAAGTCATCCTTTAAGCGATCGAGCTCTTCAAACCTAAACTCTTTCTCTCCGTGTTCCTGCCAAGCCGCTTGCAGAGTGCGAAACGGGCCGGAACCACTTTTAAGCGTAAACCAAAGACTATTCTGTTGAGCTTCCAGATTACGACTCGTCCCAACCCAAGCCTCACCAGTTGCTGTACAAATCACTGCGTAAATCCCGCTTACAGACTTGCGTTCCTTAAATTGCGCAATTGCTGATTTTCGATCTTGCTTTTCCATGGGTCATCCTATTATTATCCGGATAATAATAGCTCATATTTTCATCCGGGTAAATATAAAATGTTGGTGCCTAATTTTGTTTGCTTCAGCGGACCAAAAAACATTGCAACAGGCACTCTCCCTGAAGTGGCCTTGGCAGCGTGGCACTTCGGCCAAGAAAATCCTTCCGCCTCCACACTCACATTTGATCGCGCAACTGGCAAAGTCATCGACCTAAACCTAAACGGTACAAGCCAAGACGTAACCAAGCGCTTCGAACCAAAAATTGAAGCCGCTGCGAAACGAGGTAGACCAAAGCTTGGAGTTGTGGCCCGAGAAATAACACTGTTGCCACGACATTGGGAGTGGCTGGTCAAGCAGCAAGGTGGCGCATCGGTCACACTTCGCAAGCTTGTCGATGCTGCCAGAAAAGACCCGACCGGCGAAAATAAAAATCGCGAAGGCATCGCCGCGACCTATCATTTTATGTCGGCAATAGCTGGCGACCTTCCATTTTTTGAAGAAGCCTCACGAGCATTATTTGCAGGAGAATTTGCCAAATTGAAAAAACACATGGCAAATTGGCCAAAAGATATTTGCGACGAACTTATGCTCTACGTGCAACAGCTAGGAGAGATGTGATTTGAAAAAACCCAACATGCGTTGCCAACCCAGTTCGGAAGCCGCCCTGTCATGAGCATCGCGCTGTTCGTTCATGAAGGCGTGGCCTGCGTCATACATAAATGTTTCCGCTTCAACTTTGGCTGCTTTCAGTGAAGCGCTCAGCGCGGCTGCTTGTTCCGAAGTGGGGTAATCATCAGAGTTTGAATAATGTCCCTGAAACGGAATCTTGATGTCTTCAGGCTCAAAAAGTTTTGCTGGCGGCATTCCATAAAATGCGACGGCAGCCCGCACTTCGGGAACACGCGCAGCTGCCAGTGTCGCTACTGCACCACCCATGCAAAAGCCGGTAATGCCAACTTTGGCACCTGCTCGCCCTAAATACTGAGCGGCTCCGCGCACAATCTGATCAGTGGCATCTATAAAATTCAGCGATGACATTTCTTTAAACGCCGCGTCCTTGTCGTGATAAGGCACCACAGTTCCCGCATATAAATCAGGCGCCAGCGCATCAAATCCGGCCAGCGCAAAGCGATCACAAATTCCACGAATTTGATCCTGCAATCCCCACCATTCTTGGATCACCACAACGCCGGGCGCATGGTCTTGCCCTGCTTTGGCCAAATAACCTTCGGTTTTTTTGCCATCGACTCGATCAAATGAAATGCGTGTGCCCATCACCGGCTCCTTCGTTTTCAAGCACACTAGCACAAAACAAAAAACGCGCCCTCTGCTTTCGCAAAGTACGCGTCTTTTTTAGATCATGCGCGATTGCAGATCAGAACTTGAAGCGAATGCCCGCAGTCACCTGATGTTCAGTCGGATCATTGCCGCTGATCATAATGTCACGGTAACGATAGCCAACATCCAATGCCAAGTTGCTGGTCATATCAACTGAAACACCAGCAGCCAAACCAGCTGCAAGTCCCTCAGCATCCGTAAAGCCCGGGCCAGCAGCCCAACCATAACCAAGCCCGGCACCCACATATGGTGTGAACGCGGAATCATTTTTCCAGTCAAAATAGATGTTGCCAAGAACTGTAGTTGTATTCAGTTCGGCACCAGGTGCAATGCTGTAATCACCACTGCGATCAGCCGTTAAATCAAAACGGAAATTATCATTGAACTGATAACCAACGCCACCCCCCGCAACCCAGCTCGTATCATTCGAACCAATATTGGAGCTCAAATAAGACCCACCAACATCACCGCGCAGATAAAACCCAGTGGTTGTTGACACTTCAGTCGGCACATAAGGATCAGCATCGGCAGCTTGTGCTGCGGCCACGAATGGCACCGAAACTAAACCTACCAATATAATTGATTTTAAAATACTCATATCGTCACCTCACTTAATCGTTTTAACGTCTCTTGGAGAGGTCAAAATCGAACCCAATAGGCCGCCCCATTTGATTACTAACTTATGACGCTGCGTTTTGTTCCAAGGCAGGCGAGAAAATGGCGCGAATGTGGCCGTTTGAATCTGTTGCCCAAAAGCCACAAAATTTGTATCAAACTAAAACAGTTTGGTTATCAGGGACTGGGAATTATTAACCATCAGGCTGATTTAGCAATCAAGCCACAAAGGTCATCTACAATGCGCCGAACCATTGGCTCGTCTTGGCCTTCAGCCATCACCCGGATCAGCGGTTCAGTGCCAGAAGGGCGAATAACCAAACGTCCAGTTTTCCCAAGCTGATCTTCAGCATCTTTAATCGCTGCTTTGACAATTTTGTTTTCCAATGGCGCGCCGCCTGAAAACTTGACGTTCTTCAAGAGCTGCGGAAAAGGCGTAAACATATTACAAACTTCACTCACAGGTTTTCCCTGACGCACAACTTCCGTCAAAACTTGAAGAGCGGCCAACAAGCCGTCCCCCGTCGTGGCATAATCAGACATCACAATGTGCCCAGACTGTTCGCCACCTAAATTAAACCCATGTTCGCGCATATGTTCCACAACATAGCGGTCGCCAACTTTTGTGCGCGCCAATGTGAGGTTCTGCGACTCCATAAAGCGTTCGAGCCCAAGGTTAGACATGACCGTGGCAACTAAACCGCCACCCTTTAAAATGCCGCGCTTGGCCCATGATGAAGCGATTAAAGCCATAATCTGATCGCCATCAATCACGCGGCCGTTTTCATCACAAATAATCAGACGGTCAGCATCACCATCCAGAGCAATCCCAATATCAGCCCGGGTTTCGCGCACGCGCTGGCACATGGTTTCAGGGTGGGTTGAACCACATTTGTCATTGATGTTAGTGCCATTCGGCTCATCGCCGATCTGAATAATTTCAGCACCAAGTTCCCACAAAGCGGGAGGAGCTGTTTGATAAGCAGCACCGTTTGCGGTGTCGATTACAATACGCAAACCTTCAAGCCCAGCATCGCCACCATAGGTGCGCTTGGCAAATTCAATGTACCGCGCTTTTGCATCGTCCACCCGTTTAGCGCGGCCAATGTTATCAGACCCGGCAAGCGTTATGTTTGAAGAATCATCGACCAGCGCTTCGATCTTTAATTCTTGTTCATCAGAAAGCTTATATCCATCAGGGCCAAAAAATTTAATGCCGTTATCGTAATAAGGATTATGAGACGCCGAAATCATCACACCCAAATCAGCTCGCATTGACCGGGTGAGCATGGCCACAGCAGGTGTCGGCGTTGGGCCAAACAAAAACACATCCATGCCGGCTGCTAAAAGTCCCGCCGTTAACGCTTGCTCAATCATATATCCAGAAAGGCGCGTATCTTTGCCAATTACCACGCGGTGCCTGTGGCCACCACGCCTGTGCAGTTGCCCCGCCGCCATACCAATTTTCATAACAATATCTGGCGTCATTGCGCCTGTGTTTGCACGGCCGCGCACACCATCGGTGCCAAAATATTTACGTGTCATTGTTGCTCTCGTCCCAATAATCCCAGAGCCCAAATTAGTTTAAAATCTTAAAGATCAATTGAACTTGGGTCTAATGCGCCTTGGAATACTGCTAAAGCATGACAAGTTTCAAGAACATCGTGAACGCGTAGTATATGAGCCCCCATCATGGCCGCCTGCAACGCGCCGCCAGCAGAACCAGCGCCGCGTTTGGCCGCCTGCTTTTCACCCGTTAGTACTCCAACCATATTTTTGCGCGAAAGCCCCACCAGCACACCAACACCCAAGCCGTGAAAAATCGTTAGCTGTCTTAACAGTTCAAGATTGTGTTGAAGAGTTTTGCCAAACCCAATGCCAGGGTCCACGCAAATTTGCGATTTTGGAATTCCGGCCTTGACTGCAAAATCAATTCGGTCGGAAAGCCAGTCATAAACATCCAAGGCCACATCAGCATATTTCGGTGCCAGCTGCATGGTGCGCGGTTCGCCCTGCGCGTGCATCAGCACCACCGGCAATTTAAGTTTCGCAAGTGTTGCAGCACTGGCAGCATCAAACCCAAGAGCCGACACATCATTTATAATACCAGCGCCGTGTGCTGCCGCGTCGCGCATCAGTTCTGACTTACGGGTATCGACCGACACTACATGGCCCCCAGCCAAACCTGCAATAACGGGCATGATCCGATTGCGCTCATCTTGCAGTGAAACTTCATTGGAACCGGGCCGCGTCGATTCGCCCCCTACATCTAAAATATCAGCACCCTGTTCGGCCAATAAAGTGCCGTGGGCAATGGCAGCCGCTGTTTCACCGTGGTGGCCACCGTCCGAAAAACTATCCGGCGTTACATTCACAATGCCCATGATGCGTGTTTGATCGAGTACTACCGGACCAAAATTTCCGCGTGGTTTCGTAATTTCAGAGACCAGCGAAAGATGTTTGACTTCTGGGAAGGTTTTAATCTCGCGCCGAACGTCAGTGCCATTACGCGTAATGAATTCCACATGCGTAAAAGCAATACGCCCCATGCCACCCAGCGCTCCCGCCGTGCCACTTAAAATAAGTGAACGAGCATCAGGACCAAAAACCAAAGACAAGGGTCGAAGATAAATTTGGGGCATTACGACTTCTCTAAGGAAAAACCCCCATCCGCCCCACAGCACCTTCCCCCAACGGCGGAAGGTGCCCAAGTTCAGATGAGGGCCTTCGTCTTTAACCCTGTGGCTGCGGTTCCAAACCAGAACGCTTGCCTGAGCGTGGCACACTTGGCGTAGAGTTCAGTGTAGGTCTGCTTTTCGGCTTGTCATCACGCTTTAAAACTTTGCCAGCAAGAACAAGCTTCACGTCTTCACCAGACAAAGTTTCAAATTCCAACAAAGCAGCAGACACGTCATGCAGCCCCTTGCGGTGCTTAGCCAAAATCTTTTTGGCTTTGACTTCGCCCGCTTGAATAAGTTTGCGAGTTTCCTCGTCAATCAATCGTGCCGTTTCATCAGACAGGTTTTTGCTCTGGGTCACACTGTGACCAAGGAATACTTCTTGCTCATTGTTGCCATAGCGCACGCGACCAAGCTTCTCTGACATGCCCCATTCCATAACCAGGGCGCGCGCCAGTGACGTTGCCATCTGAATGTCGCCAACAGCACCGTTGGTCACATTCTTTTCGCCACCGAGAATAAGCTCGGCTTCACGACCACCGAACAACACAGCAAGGCGCGATTCACACCATTCCTTTGAATATGAATGACGATCACCGTCTGGCAAGTTCATGGTCACACCTAAAGCACGGCCACGCGGAATAATTGTGACCTTGTGCAACGGATCATAAGGAACCACCAAACCAACAATGGCATGGCCTGCTTCGTGATAAGCTGTGTTTTTCAACTCAGCAGGATTCATCACCAGCGAGCGGCGCTCCGCACCCATCATCACTTTATCTTTCGCATCTTCAAATTCACTTTGGGTCACCATCCGCTTGTTACGGCGTGCAGCGAGCAAAGCAGCTTCGTTCACAAGATTGGCAAGATCAGCACCGGAGAATCCAGGTGTGCCTCGTGCCAAAACTTTGGCATCAATATCTGGAGCCAACGGAACATTCTTCATATGAACAAGAAGGATTTGTTCGCGGCCTTTAACGTCAGGATTGCCCACAGTGATCTGACGGTCAAAACGACCGGGACGTAACAACGCAGGATCAAGAACATCAGGGCGGTTTGTGGCCGCAACAATGATCACACCCTCGTTGGCTTCAAAGCCATCCATTTCAACGAGCAACTGGTTGAGCGTTTGTTCACGCTCATCATTGCCGCCGCCAAGGCCAGCACCACGGTGGCGACCAACAGCGTCAATTTCGTCGATAAAGATAATGCAAGGCGCATTCTTCTTAGCTTGCTCAAACATATCGCGAACTCGGCTTGCGCCCACGCCCACAAACATTTCAACAAAGTCCGATCCTGAAATTGTGAAGAACGGAACCCCTGCTTCGCCAGCAATAGCGCGAGCCAACAATGTTTTACCAGTGCCCGGAGGTCCGACTAACAATGCACCACGCGGAATCTTGCCACCAAGTCGCTGGAACTTTTGCGGATCTTTTAAGAATTCCACAATTTCCTGCAAATCATCCTTGGCTTCATCCACGCCAGCCACATCATCAAATGTCACACGGCCATGCTTCTCAGTCAGAAGTTTAGCCTTTGATTTGCCAAAGCCCATGGCTTTGCCAGAGCCTGATTGCATTTGGCGCATGAAGAAAAACCAAACACCACCCAGCAAAATCATCGGCAACCAATAAATCAGGAAGTTGGAAAGCATACTGTCGTTTTGTGCCGGACGGAAAGTCATCGCCACTTTGTTGTCGCGGACAAGTTTTAGATCAGCATCTGTCAGTGGACCATAAGTCACAATGGTTTTGCTATCACCCGTCTGGGCGGTAATGGTGCCCGCAGAATAAGTGAAGCTTTTAACCGAGCCATCGCCCACCTTGTCGAGGAAGTCGGAGTAACTCACTTCAGTTGAGCCACCGCGCATCGCCTGACTTTGAAACAAACTAAACAACGCCACCAGCAAAAGTGCGATGACAATCCAAATGCCGAAATTACGAAACTGGTTCAATTTTCCCTCGATTCTGCCAAAGCGCCATTTCGGTCACCTCAACATACAAAACACTTGCTTCACTACATAAGCCTTAGACTCTACAATTCCAAGGCTCACTCAATCATTAAGTTCTCAAAAACTTAACACGAACATCACGGCCAATCCCAAGGTGCGGAATTGCCAAAACCGCACCGTTTTTGAGCACCGCCGGCAAGCCGGCCTGAACAAAGGCCGGAATATCCTTGCGCCGCGTAATGCCTTCGAGAGCCCCTACCGGGGCAACTTGAGAGCCTTCGGGCCCCATAACTTTAAATCGACCGTCCCAAACTACACTCTTAGAAACGCCGATGATCTTGGGCACCGAGGCTATCCGCCCCGGTTCGCGACCGACGATCAGCACGTTTTTGCGCTTTACAAAGACAGCACCTCCTAAAGTTCGCCGACCTGTAGAAGGCGCAACAATCCAGTGAATTAATTCATCACGCTCCAACTTGACTGGTTTGCGCGTAGACGACCCCTCAAGATCAAACATTCGTTGCAAAACCAAATCTAAAATGTCGCAACCCAGAACTTTAAGTGGGCCAAGGCTTACTGTGAGAAATCCAGTCTCATGAATTTGAAAATGACTTAAACACCAAGCATGGACGATTTTCGCATTTGCCTTAATCAATGCTTGCGTAGCTTGGGCTTGCGCTTCCAATCCGCTCAACTCACCATTCAGGCGCAGCCTGACCCGCACCCGCTCGAACTTCTCATCTTCGTTTGATGGATCATCGATCCAAGCTTGTCCGATACCTGTGAGATAGTTGCGCAAGTCTTGGCGTCTGTGGTCCAGAAGCGGCCGCAGAACCCGCAAACCCTCCCATTCTGTTTCCGACCAAATACCAGCAAGTGCAGCCGGACTATTGGTGCGCGTTGCCCGCATCGTCACTGTCTCGGCTTGATCATCTGCTGTATGGGCCGTAAGCAAAGCGTACACATCATGTTCTGCACACCAAGCCGCCATTAAATCATAGCGGGCTTTGCGCGCCTTGGCTTGAATACCAGATTTAATTTCCGGATGCTGCCATTTTAAAATATGATGCGGAATGCCAAGGCCTTTACACCACGCTGCAACTTGGGCCGCTTCAAGCTTTGCCCCTGCTCGTAAATCATGATCAACAGTCAGAGCAATAACTTGCGTGTCGCGCGGCGCCCAGTCTCGCACCATGCGCAGCATAGCCATCGAATCAGAACCGCCTGACACAGCAAGTGCCAAGCGGTTCAATCCGATCAATGATAAAAATTGTGTGTCGCGCTGAATATCAGCAACCGGCACGCTTAAATTCCGTTTGAGCGCGCTTATTGGCTTCAACAGCTTTTGGAAATTCACTGCCAACAGAACCAAGAGCGGCACAGCCCTGCTCTTTTTGCCCTAGCTTGTTAAGCGACAAGCCAAGTTTCAAAAGGCTATCCGCAGCTCGTCTGCTTTTTGGAAATTGCTTATATCCAGTTAAATAATTTTGCGCCGCATCCGCGTAATTTTGTTGAGCATAAAAAGTTTCGCCCAACTTAAATTGCGCACTGCCCGCCAAATTATGATCAGGATATTTTGCTAAGAAATCTTTGAAGCCGCTTTCAGCGTCGCCATATTGCAATTGCAAAAGTGATTTTTCAGATCGCATGAAAAGTTCGTCTGGCGTTTCAGCCTGCAAGCTCACTTGCTCAACTGCTGCTGCAGTGTCCTGAACGGGAGCGTCTTGAGCAGCGGCCGCCTCGCCAATAGCAGCTTCGCCCGGTGCAACAAGAACTTGACCTTCAAACCCACCGTCGCCTGCTTGCGAAGCTTTGTTGGCTAATGCCCCCAAAGCCTTGGGAGCTGGCGCAGTGCCATTGCCTGAGTCATCGTAAAGCGTGTCTGCTTGAGCCAAAGGTGCTTCCTGAATTGTTTCCACACCAGTGTCAGACACTTGGCCCGAAATTTCAGGTTTGACTGGAGCTGCTAAAGCCAACTTCTTTTTAAGTGGAACAACAGGTTTTGGAACCGCCTCACCACTTTGTTGCGGCGTGGCAGACATTTGACCTTGCATTTGCTTTATCGTGTAGTTCAGTTCTTCCATCTGACCAACCAACTGGCGCACTTGTTGTTCCAGTGCATCCATACGATCTGTGGTGTCATCAGCATAAGCAGGAAGTGTTGCCGCACTCATGAGCAGGGCAACGACAAAAAAACTTTTCTTGAACATGATCAAAATCCGAAAATTTAATTATCCCATTTTGAGCCTCAAACGCGGATAAATTGAGGCTCCAATAGGGTGAAAATAAATTGGTTGGCGCTGTTGCAAGCTTGCAACAGCACTGAATCTTAGTTTGCGCCACCAGTGATAACTGTCACAGCGCGGCGGTTTTGGCTCCAGCATTGCTCTTGGTCACACAAAGCTACGGGGCGTTCTTTGCCATAAGCAATCGAAGAAATGCGGCTGCCTGCAACACCTTGCTTGATCAAGAACCCACGCACTGTTGTGGCACGGCGGGCAGAAAGCGAAATATTATATTCACGCGTGCCGCGTTCATCGGCATGGCCTTCGACTTGAATTGTCACATTGCCATATTGCTGCAACCATTCAGCTTGCTTGGTCAAAATGTCGGATGCTTCAGACGTGAGCGAAGTTTGATCATTTAAAAAGAACACACGGTCGCCAATTTCTTTGGTGAACTGATCTTTTGAACCAGGAGCAGCAGCTCCCATATTCGTCCCACCATCTGTGTTGGTTCCGTTGAGACCTGCATCTAAATCCGGTTGAGTTTTCTTGGAGCAAGCGGCCAAAGCCAAAAAGCAGCAGCAAATAGCCGCCATCTTAACACCTGCAAACTGCATCTTCATCGTCGTCACTCCTTCAACAGCAATTCCAGTTCGCAAACCCTTGCAAGACCGAGAATCGCCCACTTCATCAGCGCCATTTATCGTCCGATGGCGCAAAATGCCACCGCACGCAAGTGTGGTGGCACATGGTTAATAAACCGCAAACACCAACGAAACCGTTAACTGGCGTTCGCTCCGCCCGTAATAACTGTAACAGCACGGCGATTTTGTGACCAACAGTCTTCTGCGTCACACAATTTGACTGGACGCTCTTTGCCGTATGCAATCGACGAAATACGAGATTTTTCAACACCTTGCGCTACAAGAAAGGCTCTAACAACCGTAGCGCGTCGCGCGGAAAGTGAGATATTGTACTCACGCGTACCCCGTTCGTCGGCATGGCCTTCGATTTGAATGGTAATTCCATCGTACTTTTTGAGCCAAGAAGCTTGTTTCACAAGAATGTCACTGGCTTCAGCAGAAAGGCTGGTTTGATCATTTGCAAAGAAAACCCGGTCGCCCACATTTTGCTTCAGATCAGCTTCTGAACCGGCAAGCGCCGAATTTGCCATTTGGTCTTGACCGTTAAGGCCAGTGTTCAAGCCACCATTTTCAAGGCCTGCCGCAGTGTTGCTTTTTTTGGTGCAGGCTGAAAGCGCCAGCACCGAGGCAACGAGAATCACAAATTTATATCCAACAGTTTTACGCATACGCAGACTCCACACTCAGCGCGTTTTGGCTTTCAAAGAAAAGTCAAAATCGCCATTAAAGGCCCCCCGGCCTTTTTCACTTAATTTCTAATGATCGAATTTAGTTAAGGAGTGGTGACCACGCTGGGTCGGAAGAGAACTCTGGCGTGGGAACTTCCTGTTCGTTGTAACCCGAAATATCAACTGAATAGAGTTGCGGGCCACCCGTTTCCCCACCACTCTCGCGGAAGAACATCACCACACGAGAATTCGGCGACCATGTTGGCCCTTCATTATGTCGGCCTTCCGTGAGAATGCGCTCTCCCGAGCCATCCGGATTCATAACGCCAATGCCAAATTTTCCTTCGGCTTGTTTTGTAAATGCAATCCACTTGCCATCTGGCGACCAGACAGGTGTTGAATAGCGACCCTTGCCAAAACTAATGCGGTGCTGATTAGAACCATCAACCCCCATCACATAAGTTTGTTGGGTGCCGCCCCGATCGGACTCAAATGTAATCTGCGAACCATCTGGCGAATAAGAAGGTGCAGTATTGATCGAGTTCTCATTGGTAATTTGCGTCACTCGCTTTGAACGTAAATCCATTTCAAAAATATTAGAGTTGCGGCCATCGTCGCTCTGCAAGCTCATCACAACTTTTTGGCCGTCTGGTGAAAAGCGTGGCGCAAAACTCATGTTCGGAAAATCACCCACGATTTCCTTTTGGCCAGTGTCGATATTATAAACATATACGCGTGAGGCCTCAGTGCCAATTGCAGCATAAGTAATCTCTTGGCTGTTTGGCGAGAAGCGCGGCGTTAGCAAAATTTCATTGCCCTTGGTCAAAGTGCGCGCACCAAATCCATCTTGGTCCATAATAGCAAGCTTCTTGATGCGTTTGTCTTTAGGACCAGACTCATCCACATAAACCACACGCGTATCGAAATAGCCCGGATAACCGGTGATCGATTGGTAAATCAGATCAGAAATTTTATGAGCAATGCGCCGAGCCACTTTAGGGGTGGCTGTAAAGCTGGTGCCGGAAACCAGCTGCCCAGTGTTCACATCATAAAGCTTAAAGCCAACAACCATCTTGCCGCCCTGCATCGTAACTTGGCCAACCACCAAATCTTTTGCTTTAATTTGTTGCCAGCTGGAAAATTGTGGTGCGGCCTCAAAACTTCCAATTTGTTCAATATATGTGTCAGGTGAAAGTGGCTTGAAATATCCAGACCGTGCAAGGTCATTGGCAATCACGCCGGCAATCGTTGCAGACACATCGCCTGCGCCATCGCCAGAAATGAACGGCGCAATGGCAATTGGCAAAGGGTCAATCTGGCCACCAGATACGGTGCCGTTCACGGCATAAGCCGGAGGAGCCATAAATCCGATCGCCATCAATAAAGCAAAAACCAAGTTGCGCATTTTAAGTCCCATCATGTGCCAAACAGCAAGTTTGGATTAAAGTCTAACGTGTTATCTTTCCAGAGCTCATATTGGTCTGGGGGTAAGTCATAATTCTGGCATTCCAGAATTGCCGAAACCGCGGCACGTGCAGTGGCATCAAAAACCGGATCGGAATTGGTGCTGGCAACTTCGGGCTGGCCCGCAACTGAACCATCTTGGTTCAACAGAAAATGAATGCGCACCGAAATATCAGCATCACGCGCCGCCGGCGGCACATTAAAGCAGCCCTTCACTTTACTGGTCAGCGCATTGATCAGCGTGGCGGAAACAGCTTGATCAGTTCCTTGCGCTTCATTTTCAGCAAGCTTAGGTGAGCCTGTTTTATCAGATGGCTTAGCAGGAGCCGTTGCCTCGCCTGCAATTTTATTAAGTTGCGCCTGTGCTTCATTCAAAGCTTTATCAAGTTTCTTTTTGGCATCAGCTTTTTTCTTTTCTTCGGCTTTTTTCTTGTCGTCAGCTTTCTTTTTATCGTCGACTTTTTTTTGCTCATCGAGCTTTTTTTGATCTTCAATTTTTTGATCATCCTCAGCAATCATCTGCTTCAAAGGATCAGCATCCAAAGGAACGGGTTCAGGCTTTGGTTTTGGCGGCGTAGGCTTTGGCTTAGGTGGTTCAACCTTTGGCTCTGGCGGAATAATCTCAGGCTCTGGCGGCGGCGCCGTTGGCTCCACTGCAGCAGTTTTTACTTCATCGGCCACTTTCTTTGCGGGCGGCACATCCTTGACGATTTTTGTAATCTTAGGCGCTGGCTTATCAACAGCGGGCGCAGCATCCTTCGAGGTCGCCATGGTTTGCGTTTTATCTGTAATCAAACTGATATCAACTTGAATAGACTCAACTGGCTTCACATCAAAAGGTTTAGGCGCCGGCAAAGCCACCAGCGTGGCCAACAAAATCGCGGCATGAAACCCAATTGAAATGACGGCGGGTTTGCGCATCAGTTTGCTGGCGCCACCTTATCTGCTGGAGTTGTGACCAAACTGATTTTAGAAAACCCGGCGGAGTTCAAAACTCCCATCACTTCCATAATTGCCCCATATGGCACGTTGGTGTCGCCGCGCACCATCAATTGCTCGTCCGTGCCATTCTTGGCCAACGCTTGAAGTTTGGCTGCTAAATCACTCAACGCAATTTCAGTTTTATCAATGAACACTTTACGGTCGGCCTGAACTGAAATCGTCAAAGGCTCAGAGGGTGTCGCCAATTGCTTGGCTTGCGTTTTAGGAAGTTCAATCGGCACACCCGTTGTCATCAAAGGCGCTGCCACCATAAACACAATAAGCAACACCAGCATCACGTCGACCAAAGGGGTCACGTTAATATCGCTCATCGTGCCAGTATTGGACCTGCGCCTCGAATTACGCCGTTGATAACCACCAACTTTTGAACCACCTGCACCCATGTTTAAACGCGCTCATCAAGCTGGCGAGAAATAATCGCCGAAAATTCATCAGCGAAATTTTCCAACCGCATTCCAATTTTCCCAGCGTCGGCTGAATACATGTTATAAAAAATTGTCGCTGGTATGGCGGCAACAAGGCCGATGGCGGTGGCAAACAAAGCTTCGGCAATGCCGGGCGCCACAACTGCCAAGTTGGTGTTCTGCGAATTGGCAATACCTTGGAACGAAGTCATAATCCCCCACACTGTTCCGAACAAACCAACAAACGGACCAGCCGAACCTACCGTTGCCAAAAACAGCAGGCGCGATTCCAGCCCACCCATTTCTTTTTGAATGGCCACATCCATAACTTTTTCAATGCGTTTCTGCACGCCAGCAAAACCCGCGCGCATGGCCGAGCCTTGGCTGCGTTTCCACTCTTGCATGGCCGCAATAAATATCGCCGACATGCCCATGGTCTCGCGGTTGCTCATGATGTTGTAAAGGTCTTCAAGCGACTGACCAGACCAGAAGGTTGATTCAAATTTGTCATTGGCGGCATTCATTTTGCGCACCGAATAAAATTTTTCAAAGATAATCGCCCAGCACCATACCGAGGCCAGCGCCAAACCCAGCATCACCAAAAATACAGGCCACGAAGCTTGAAACAACAAATGCCACAATGAAATTTGTGGCGCACCACTGCCCACTACGGGTGCAACTGCAATCGGATCCATACGTGTCAATATCCCTTAGGGCTGCCCAATGCCCATCTCCCCCCAGTGGAAGATAGCCTCTACAACAGCCAAAATCTGTCAAAACTACGGCAATTCAAGCCTTTCTCGAATCACCAAGTCGCCAAAACCTTATAGCCCAGCGTTGGAAGGGTGATGAATCGATTATGGTTAAGGAGAAGTTAGCGCCAATTTGAGGGCGGCAGATATTCTTTGTGGCCTGCCATCTTTGCCTATAATTGCAACGGTCACTTTGGCGCTGAACACCAGTTCTTCCCCACGCTTTACACGTTGAGCAAGTTCAAATCGCGCTCCACCCATTTCGATGAGAGTCGTTTCGACTTCCAGCACATCATCAAATTTTGCAGGCCGCAAAAATTCGCAATCCATCTTGCGCACCACAAAGGCGTGGCCATCTGCGAACATGGCGTTCTGATCTACACCCACATCGCGCAAATAGCCTGAACGCGCCCGCTCACAATATTTCAAATAATTGGCGTGATAGACGAAGCCCGAAAAATCAGTATCCTCATAATAGACGCGAACTTGAAACTTAGACATCGAGAATACCTTGCGTAATGTCATCGCGGTTAGGAACCGCCAATCCCAAATGTTTAAACGCATGATGCGTGAGAATGCGCCCGCGTGGGCTGCGATTTAGAAATCCAAGCTGCAGCAAATAAGGCTCCACCACATCTTCTATCGCATCACGACTTTCCGAGAGCGAAGCAGCAATAGTATCAATGCCCACCGGCCCACCACCGAAATTCAGCGCGATACATTTGAGATAACGATGATCCAAAGCATCAAGCCCAGCATGATCAACATCCATAGCTCGAAGCGCTTTGTCTGCTGCCTTGGCATCAACTGTTGCCACACCATCAACGCTCGCAAAATCCCGCACACGGCGCAGCAAGCGCCCTGCAATGCGGGGAGTGCCGCGTGAACGCTTGGCCACTTCGCGGGCCCCATCTTCCGTGATCAGCATATTCATGATGCGAGAACCGCGATGCACAATTTGCAACAGCTCTTCTTCATTATAAAAATCCAAGCGCACCGGAATACCAAAACGATCGCGCAGCGGCGTAGTGAGAAGCCCCGTGCGGGTCGTGGCCCCAATCAATGTGAACCGCGCCAAATCAATCCGCACCGAACGCGCCGCTGGCCCTTCGCCGATAATCAGATCTAGCTGAAAATCTTCCATAGCCGGATAGAGGACTTCTTCGACGATAGGAGACAGGCGATGAATTTCATCAATGAACAACACATCGCGGTCTTCAAGATTGGTGAGTAGCGCTGCGAGATCGCCCGCCTTGGCAATCACTGGACCAGACGTAGCCCTGAAATTAACCCCCATCTCGCGCGCCATAATCTGCGCTAGCGTAGTCTTACCAAGCCCCGGCGGCCCCGCAAACAATACATGGTCCAAAGCTTCATTGCGAGACTTCGCCGCCTCAATAAAAACCGAAAGGTTCAGCTTGTTCTTTGTCTGCCCCACAAATTCCGAAAGCCGCTGCGGCCGAAAGTGCGTATCGAGAGCATCTTCGGGTTTGGGTGCGGGCGTGAGAATGGGACGGGTCATGATTTATCTTCCGTCCATGCCCTTGAAATCGTCATTTTCCAACCAGCCCAAGAACCAGCTACACAGGCCAAAAGCAGATCAAAACTCCAACCAAAGAAGCTTCGCCATTCATGTTCAGAAATTGCAGTTATTGGGCCTTGATATGGCGGGTGATGAAATATTTCATTACTATTGTAGTGTTGGTAGAGCGAACTGAAATTATAAATTGCAGCTGCAAGCGCACAAAATAGCCCCACAGAAATAGAAACGAACAAAGGTAATCGGCCGAATCTTGAATACCAATATGAGCTAGCTAGACCGACGAAAAGTGCAGGAATACCACCGACCACATAACTGAGAACTAACCCCATAGAGATTAATGCAACGAAGTCTCTCACGCCGTTCATGAGATGTGGAAATTCATACTTTGAGTAGTCCAGACACCATGCTGACTGTAGGCAAGTCCAGAAAGGGTCAAACAAAGCTATCGGGAGTAGCAAAGCTAAAAAGCCAACGGGCGGACCAATCAATAGGAAGGGGAGAGTAATTTTTAGGTGCCTCATCATCCCAGTGCCAGTTCCTTCAGCGCTGCTCTGATCAACTTTTCAGTAGCTAAATCATCACCACTTTTTCTGATTGCTGCACTCACCGCTTGCGCCGCTTGAGATTGCCCATAGCCCAAATTCACCAGAGCCGAAACCGCATCTGTCGCAGCCGTTGGTCGTGCAGCTGAAAGCTCTGCCGCCACCTGCCCCAAGCCCACATCAGCGCCCGAAAACGCAGGCACCTTGTCTTTGAGTTCCAGCACAATGCGTTCCGCCAATTTCTTGCCCACACCATTGGCCCGCCCAATCATGGCTTTGTCTTGCAGCGCAATGGCTGAGGCGAGTTCAGACGGCGACAGCACCGATAATATCGCCAGCGCCACGCGTGCTCCCACACCTTGCACGGTTTGCAACAGCCGGAACCATTCTTTTTCCAGCGTGCCCGAAAATCCAACCAAGCGAATGTTGTCTTGCGAAACCAACATCTCCGTATAAATTTCTGCAAACTCGCCAACAGCCGGCAGAGCTGATAATGTGCGGCCAGAGCACGAGGCCAAATAAACCACGCCGCCCACATCGATCATCAGCCAATCAGCACCGACAGAATCAATTCGCCCTTTGAGTTTTCCAATCATGCCAATCTTCTCATGGGTGCGTGTCCGGTGCAATGAGTTCGAGTTCAGAAAAATACGTTCGATAAGGTTGCACGTCACGGGTCAACAATTTCAAACTCTTCACTTTCGCATGAGAGCCAATAATGAAATCTGGCAACGTTCGCAGTCGCGCTCCCCCGTTGCGCCGATAGTGTGCGTGTGTGTGCCCTGCAACAAAAGCGGCTTCCCACGGCAGTTCCGCAAGTTCAATTCCCAAATCTTCAATCATTGATGCCAAGTCTTGCGTTGTTTCAAAAGCAACTGCAATTTCGGCATAGATAATTTGATTGATTAATAAGTCTCCAGCATTACCAAACGTCAATACCTGCCGCCCAGACCAAAGTCCCCAGTCATCGTCTTTTTTTAGAATGTCGAGAATGATATTTGAATCAACGAGAGTTGCGCTCATCACGCGGCCCCCGCGTCAAGTCCATAATTTCGTCGGTGGTCAAATTATTGAGCCAGCCTTCACGGCGCGCACGATCGCCAAGTTCAATTAGCTTGCGCAAAATTCTTTCACCCCGACTTTCACCATGGATGACATCTTCTTGTTTCATAACAATCAAAGCCCCCTCCTCGGAAAACCCAACATCTGTGCCCGGTACAATGCCCAGCTTATCGCGCACCGCTTTGGGAATGGTCACTTGGCCTTTGCTGGTTACGCGCATGGTAATACCTCTATGTATTACTTAGTTAAAAACCGTGAACAAGTCAAGAACGATCCAAAATCTCCTGTAACTTGCGAGAGCCTCGATGTTGCGCATGGCAGATGGCAATGGCCAGTGCATCCACCGAATCCGCCGTCTTTAATTCGGCCCGTGGCAGCAAAATTTTGACCATGTGTTTCACTTGGTCCTTCTCAGCGTGGCCATTGCCCACCACCGTATTCTTGATCACATTGGGCGCATATTCTGCAACGCCGATTTTGCGCAACACGGGTGCCAGCATCACAACACCGCGCGCCTGCCC
>JANOXS010000067.1:0-11672 GCA_031418535.1 Hyphomicrobiales bacterium
TTCCATGTGCCAAAGCCAAAACCGAAAAGCGTGTTGAGCCACATATCTGCCGCACCCAACACAGCACCTCCCAAGAGGCCGAGCTTTGACCACATGGGTTTTACGTTTTTGACTTTCTTTAAATCTTGATAGACCCACGAATTTTCATAAGCGGTTTGATACTCATTCAAGGTGTCGCCAGCGCGGCCCGCTTGAATGGCCGCCACTGCTGCTTCCGCCGCCATCATTCCAGTTTTCATGGCATTATGGCTGCCTTTGATGCGTGGCACATTGACGAAGCCCGCCGAACAGCCGATCAAAGCGCCACCGGGGAATGGCAGTTTAGGCACAGATTGGAAGCCACCTTCAGTGATGGCGCGCGCGCCATAAGCCACGCGGCGGCCACCTTCGAGAACTTGGGCAATCAGCGGATGATGCTTGAAACGCTGGAATTCCATATAGGGATAGAGATGTGGGTTTTGATAATTAAGGTGGACCACAAACCCAATCGATACCAAGTTATCTTCTAAGTGATACATGAAACTGCCGCCACCGGTTTTCATGCCCAGCGGCCAGCCCATGGTGTGTGTCACCTGACCCTGCTTATGGTTCTCAGGTTTCACTTCCCACAATTCTTTCATGCCAAGGCCGAATTTTTGCGGCTCGCGACCTTCGCTCAAATTATATTTGGCAATAATTTCTTTGGCGAGCGATCCGCGCACACCTTCGGCGATCAACACATATTTGCCAATGAGTTCCATGCCGGGCTGATAATCGGGCTTATGCGTACCGTCTTTGGCGATGCCCATGACACCTGCCACAACGCCTCGCACCGAGCCATCTTCACGGTAGAGAACTTCCGATGCGGCAAAGCCCGGATAAATTTCAACACCCAGTGCTTCAGCTTGGGTGGCCAGCCAACGGCACACATTGCCCAGCGACACAGCATAATTGCCATGGTTACTCATCAGCGGTGGCATCATAAAATTGGGCAGGCGCAGCGCTCCTGATGGGCCGAGCACAAAGAAACGATCTTCGACGACTTCAGTATTGAGGGGAGCGCCCTTTTCTTTCCAATCTGGAATGAGTTCATTCAGCGCTATAGGATCAACCACAGCGCCTGACAAAATATGAGCACCCACTTCAGAGCCTTTTTCAAGAACGCACACGGTGGTATCTGGCGAAAGTTGCTTCACGCGAATGGCGGCAGCAAGGCCTGCTGGGCCAGCGCCCACAATCACAACATCATAATCCATGGCTTCGCGCTGCATCTTCGATTTCCTTGATTTGCAACAATTGTAGAAGTGTTATAGGCAATGGAGCTATCATGACAAGCAGCCAAAATGGACACTGATCAGCAGCCAAGCGACATGAACCCAGCCGATGCGCTTCAGTGGCTGGAGGAAATGGGGGCAGACGAGATTGTGGGTGAAGTGGCAGTGGACCGTTTTGCCGCCAGCTTGGTGGTGGAAAAGCCGAAAACTGTTGTATCCGTTAGCCCGCCCTTGCGTGCGGTCACCTTGCCCAATCAATCTGTGGCTGAAGCTTCTGCGCAAGCTGCTGCCTGCGGAACGATTGAGGCCTTGGCCCAAGCGCTGAATTATTTTGATGCCAACCCTTTGCGAAAATCGGCTACTCAACTTAGCTTTGTCGAAGGCAATCTTGCGTCACCGATATTGGTGCTCGGTGATCGTCCGCGCACTGAAGAGGATAAATCAGGACAGGTGTTCGCGGGTAAGGCACGTGTTCTCCTCAGTGCGATGTTGGCTGCGATTGATTTAAAGATTGACGATGTGGCGTTGCTGAATTTTATTCCGTGGCGGCCGCCCGGAAATCGAGCACCTTTGGAAAATGAAATAGCCTTGTGCTCACCTTTTGCCGCTCGGGCGATAGAGCTGATCAAGCCGAAATTGATTTTAAGTTTCGGAGCAATTGCCGGGCACTATCTTGCGGGAGGGGATGTTTCAGTTCTGCGCCAACGCGGAAAGTGGCAAACGATAAATGGTACTCCTCTGATGACAACATTTCATCCTGAAGAACTTCTTAAACTTCCGGCACAGAAGAAATTAGCATGGCGCGATTTGTTGGCGTTCAAACTGAAATGGGATGAACTGAAATGACCGAGCGCGAATTCATCCCTATTGGCATTGCGGTCATCACGATTTCCGATACGCGGGTTTTGGCCGATGATAAATCAGGACAGACGCTCATTGACCGCATCGCCGAAGCAGGCCACCGCCTCGCTGGACGAGCGATTGTGAAAGATGATGTGCGCGCTATCCGCGCAAGTGTTCGCAAACTTACGAAAGACAAATCTGTTGATGTCATTATCTCTACGGGCGGCACCGGCCTCACGGGTCGCGACGTTACCGTCGAAGCCATGCAACCCCTGTTTGACAAAGAGATTGAGGGCTTTGGCGTTTTGTTTCACATGATGAGCTTTCAAAAAATTGGCACATCCACAGTGCAATCGCGTGCCACGGCAGGTGTGGTGAATGGCAAATATGTGTTCTGCCTGCCGGGTTCGCCCGGAGCTTGCCGCGACGGCTGGGACGAGATCTTAAAGCCGCAGTTGGACTATCGCCACAAGCCCTGCAACTTCATCGAGATCATGCCAAGGCTGGATGAACACCTCCGCCGAAAATAAAAAGTTCTTGATTTGTTCCAATTTTTATTCCATGTTCTACCCATGGTTTCACTTATCAACATGCGCCCTTCATCGGGCCTCGACGTAGGCCTTTTAGGGGCTGGTCGCTATACGAGCTTGCCTCAGCTTGATCGTGGTCGTGGGGCCAAGATTAATCCATCGGGGCGGTTTGAATCTCTGCATGATGAATTGGTTGATGATGGCTGGGATTCACTTGCTGAACTGCCACGTCTCAAAACTGAGATTTTTACGGAAACACCCAAGACCATTATTACCCGCAATCAATCGCCGGATATTTCGTTTGATCGTTCGATCAATCCTTATCGGGGGTGTGAGCATGGCTGTGTGTATTGTTATGCGCGACCAACCCATTCTTACATGGGGCTTTCGCCGGGCCTTGATTTTGAAACAAAGCTTTTCATAAAGCCGAACGCGGCGGCTCTTCTTCGGGGGGAATTAACCGCGACCAACTACGTGCCGAAGACCATTGCGCTGGGTGCCAACACCGACCCTTATCAACCGATTGAGCGCACCTACAGAATTACGCGCTCGGTGATTGAAGTATTGAGTGAGTTTAAACATCCGTTTGGCATTGTGACAAAATCATATTCGGTGACACGCGATATTGATTTGCTCAAGCCATTGGCAGCGCTGGGATTGGTGAAAGTGGCGATTTCGATCACCACGCTGGACCCGAAACTGGCCCGCGCCATGGAGCCTCGGGCTTCAACACCGGCGAAACGTCTAGCGGCGGTCGAAGAATTATCGAAAGCTGGCATTCCAACTGTGGTGATGATCGGTCCGATTATTCCGGGGCTGAATGACCATGAGATCGACGCGATTTTGAAGGCAGCATATGCAGCAGGGGCCCGCGAAGCCGGATACACGATGTTGCGCCTGCCACATGAAGTGAAGGATATTTTTAAGGACTGGTTGGAAAAGGAATTTCCTGACCGCGCCAATAAAGTGATGTCACTGGTGAAATCGGTGCGTGGTGGCAACGAGAATGATCCTAATTTTGGGACCCGCATGACAGGCTCGGGACCATATGCGTGGACGATTGGACGGAGGTTTCAATTGGCAGCACAACGCTTGGGATTGAATGCCAGCCGCGTGAAATTACGCGATGATCTTTTCGAAAGACCGCCGCAAGTGGGCGAGCAGTTGGCATTGTTGTAAGTTGGTGTTATTGCGTGGCTAGGGACCTCATCCGCCCCTTCGGGGCACCTTCTCCAGGGGAGAAGGGTGAAGTTTAATACCGCCCTTGGTGATCTTACCCTTCTCCTCTGGAGAAGGTGCCCGAAGGGCGGATGAGGTCCCTCGCTATAGGGAACCAACTTGCACCATCCAGATTTTTCATTCGAAACTCTCGCCCTCCAAAATGGCCACACTATCATCTGTGGCATTGACGAGGCTGGTCGTGGTCCGTGGGCTGGGCCTGTGGTGGCCGCGGCAGTTATCTTGGATCACCGTGATATTCCTGCGGGCCTGAACGATTCCAAAAAGCTCAGCCATGAGAAACGCGAAGCCTTGTTTGATCCGATCATAAATTCCTCTCATGTCGGCATTGGCATTGTGACTGCCATTGAGATTGATTCCATCAACATTTTGCAAGCCACTTATCTCGCTATGAAGCGGGCCGTCGAAAATCTGAATTCACAACCCACATTGGCTTTGGTCGATGGCAATCGTGCGCCGCCACTCTCCTGCCAAGTCGAAACCATCATCAAGGGCGATGCCAAATCGCTGTCAATTGCAGCAGCTTCGATCATTGCGAAAGTGACCCGCGACTGGATGATGATTAAAATGGACACTCAATATCCGGGCTATGGCTTTGCCCTTCATAAGGGCTATGGCACGGCAAAACATGCCGCTGCTTTGGCGCAACTTGGCCCGTGCGCTGAACACCGAAAATCATTTAAACCGATTGCTAATCTCCTCGCGCGTTAACCATACGAAGGCAATTCGATTCACAGCGAGTCGCAGAAGATTCATAACCCTCCAACAGTTGGTGATTTGCGTTGGAGTTTGTGTGATGGGTTTTGAATCAAGGTTAGATGTAAGGCCCCTCCAAGACCAGATTTTGGTGGGCGATTGCCTCACCGAGCTTAAGAAAATTCCAACTGGCTCCATTGATCTGGTATTCGCGGACCCGCCTTACAATTTGCAACTTGGTGGTGACTTGAAGCGCCCTGACGAATCCAAAGTGGATGCTGTCGATGATGACTGGGATAAGTTTTCCAGTTTCGAGTCTTATGATGTATTCACAAAGGCGTGGCTTAGTGAATGTCGCCGCGCGTTGAAGCCCAATGGCGCATTGTGGGTGATTGGTTCGTATCATAATATTTTTCGCGTCGGTTCAATCTTGCAAGATTTAGATTTTTGGATTTTGAATGATGTGGTGTGGCGCAAGACCAATCCGATGCCCAATTTTCGGGGTCGTCGTTTTACCAATGCCCATGAAACAATGATTTGGGCAGGCCGCAGTGAACAATCAAAGTATTGTTTCAATTATGATGCCATGAAAGTGTTCAATGATGATTTGCAAATGCGCTCCGATTGGACACTGCCCTTGTGCACGGGTGGCGAGCGCTTGAAAAATGGTGATGGCGATAAGCTGCACCCCACGCAAAAGCCGGAAGCCCTACTCCAACGCGTGATGCTTTCAACAAGCAATGTGGGCGATATAATTCTTGATCCGTTTTTTGGGACGGGAACGACTGGTGCTGTGGCCAAACAACTGGGGCGTCATTTCATCGGCGTGGAACGCGAAACGAAATATGCTGAAGCCGCCATGGCGCGTATTGATTCCGTGGAAGCTTTACCACTGGAAGCCTTAAAAACTACAGTCAGCAAGCGCGCAGAAGTGCGCATTCCATTTGGCACGCTCATCGAGCGGGGCCTCGTTAAAGCTGGCGAGACTTTGTTTGATCATTCCGAGCGCATTGCAGCAAATGTGCGGGCCGATGGCTCGATTGCTGCCAAAGCGCATTCCGGCTCAATTCACAAAGTGGGGGCGCAAGTACAAAATGCTGAAGCCTGCAATGGTTGGACATATTGGCATGTGCGGCGTGGGCCAAACTTGGTGCCAATTGATTTGCTGCGCCAACAAGTGCGCGGCGAGATGGGCGCTGCTGCTTAAAGCTTTTTAAGATTGGCTTTTTCTAATTGTTTCAAGGTTTGCTTGGCCATGAAGCCGCTGAAAAAATAAATCACAATCCACGAGAGTGCGATGGCGAGAGCTAGGAGTGCAGCAACTGCATAAAGCGGAATACCCAGAACTGACATAAGATCAAGGGGGTTCACTTGATAAACCGCAAACAATGCCAAAAACACGGCTGCCGACAACACAAGGCTGGCTAATGTGGCAAATGTTGCAAAATTCAATCTCTCGGATTTTGTGGGCACGCGTTGTTCACGCTTTACGAATGATTGCATCACTGGTGCAGTTGATGCGATCAACGTGATAATTCCCATTGAGCTTGGAACTTCAAAATTCAAAAAATATGTAATTGCTGCGACCAAAATGTTGCAGAGAATATAGACTCCCGCAAATTGAACTACGTATCTTTTCATTTTTTCCATTTTTAAATCCGTGCTTCTTTTGACGATAAGTTCGTGACAACTTTGCGCATGACTGTCGGCAGGGCCTCATTGGCTAATTTCGCCACCTCAACAAAGTTACACTGCAATTCAGCACTTTCACTTTGAACTTTCCACACCGTGAGTTCGAGATGAAAATGCGTGAAGGTGTGTTCAACTGCGTGGCTTTGCTTTTTCCAGTTACCCGAAAATGGCGGTTCAAAATCTACAGGTTTACCGCGCAACCAATCACTTGACGGAAATTCAGTCATGCCGCCCAGCAAGCCCTTTGGTGCACGGGTGCGAACCAGCACCTCGTTGTTGCTATTTTCAATCCAATAAATATGACCAAAGCGTATCGGCAGTTTTTCTTTTTTGGCTTTCAAGGGCAATGCTTCGGCCATGCCACGAATTCGTCCCGAGCATTCATCCGTCCACGGACAAATATCGCAAGACGGTGATTTGGGTGTGCAAATAGTGGCACCCAAATCCATCAAGGCTTGGGCAAAATCGCCGCTGCGTTTTTGCGGCACGAGGGCCGTTGTTTCCTTGCGAATGAGCGGCTTAGATTTCGGAAGCGGTTCTTCAATTGCAAAGTAGCGAGAAATGACCCGGTCTACGTTGCCATCAATGGCAGCGGCAGGCACGTCAAAGGCAATTGCTGCAATCGCTGCTGATGTATACGGGCCAATGCCGGGAAGTTTCGCTAATTCTTCAACCGTGTTCGGAAACTTACCGTGCAAATCATTGGCTACAATTTTGGCGCAAGCATGAAGATTGCGAGCTCTGGCATAATAACCAAGGCCAGCCCATGCTTTCATAACATCTTCGGTTGATGCCGCTGCCAAATCCTGCACGGTTGGCCATAGGCCCACAAATTTCAGAAAGTATTCCTTCACTGCGGCAACGGTGGTTTGCTGCAACATAATTTCAGAAAGCCACGTTTTATAAGGGTTGGGTGTTGCCATGCGCCACGGCATGACGCGGGCATTGGCATCATACCACACGAGAAGTTTATTGCTTAAATCTGATTGCAGCCCTTGTTCTGCCATGGTTTTCACTCAAATTACTCTTTAAATACGGATCATATGGAAACTCTTGATAAACATTTTAGATTGCTCGCCAAGGCTGCTTTTGTGCGCCATGGCTTTGCCAGTGAACAGCTTATATCGCAATGGGGGGTAATTGCGGGTGAGCAGTTTGCTGCTTTTAGTGTTCCCGACAAAATTAAGTGGCCGCGCAGTAACTCAGAAACTGACCGCAAGTTCGGCGGAACCTTGATAATACGGGCTGTTGCGGGCCGTGCCCTAGAACTTCAATATGAAGCGCCGCGTCTGATTGAGAGGGTAAACCAATATTTAGGTTATGGTGCCATCTCCACTTTAAAAATTGTCCAAGGGCATTTGAGACAAAGTATGCCGGTGCCACAAGCTAAACCCATGAAACCAGACGTAGCCGCAGCTTGGGCAGAAAAAATGGACGAAATTACCAACGCGGACCTGAAAGCAGCTCTTTCACGCCTCGCCGCTCACGCCGCCCCAAATGGCCCCAAACCAGACTTCTCCACAGGGGAAAATAGGGATTGGCCACAACCTTCAACATCAGTTAGGAAAAACCCATGATAAACGCAACCCGCCGCAGCCTTATGTTTAGCTCTGCCGCTTTGGCCTTTACGGCATTGGTGCCAGCTTTTGCTGAAGACGCTAAAACCGTCGATTTAACCGATCTTATGACGCCCCCCGAAGAAGGCGACATGTTGCTGGGTCCCGATACGGCAAAAGTTGTCATGGTTGAATATGCATCGGCAAGCTGCCCACATTGCGCAGCTTTCAACAATGATGTTTTTGTAAAACTGAAGCCCGAATATATTGATACGGGCAAAATGAAATTTGTTTTCCGTGAATTCCCGCACAATGATCAAGCTATGGCGGCATTTATGGTGGCGCGTTGCAGCCCCAAGGAAAAATATTTCCCGCTGATTGATATCTTTTTCAAAACCCAAGAAAAGTGGGTGCCAGATGCATTTGCGCAGCTCAAAGAGATCGCCAAGCAAACTGGCATGGCCGAAGCTGATTTTGAAGCTTGCTTGAAAAACGAGAAAGTGGCCAAGGGCATTTGGGATGTTCGCACCAAAGCTGACCAAAAATATGGTGTTGCCGGAATTCCGACGATTTTCATCAATGGTAAACTTTATGATGGCGAGCGGACTTATGACGCTGTTAAAAAAGCCATCGATCCACTGCTATAATTTGGGAATGGGGCAAGACGAAAGATGCGCTTTGCGAAGCTGAAACTGACTGGCTTTAAGTCTTTTGTTGAGCCCACTGAACTTGTGATTGAGCGCGGCCTCACTGGCGTGGTGGGGCCAAATGGCTGCGGCAAATCTAATTTGTTGGAAGCGCTGCGATGGGTGATGGGTGAGAACTCATACAAGGCCATGCGCGGCTCTGGCATGGAAGATGTGATTTTCTCAGGCACGCAAGACCGCCCAGCCCGCAATATGGCCGAAGTTTTAGTTACCATGGGAAATGAAGATCGAACGGCTCCGCCTGCCTATAATGAAACTGAGATTATTGAAATCTCGCGCCAAATTGTGCGTGACCAAGGTTCTAAGTACCGTGTGAATGGATCTGAAGTTCGGGCGCGTGATGTGCAGCTTTTATTTGCTGATGTTTCTACCGGTTCGCGTTCACCTGCGCTAGTTCGGCAAGGCCAGATTTCCGAAATCATCAATTCGAAACCACAAGCGCGTCGTTTGATTCTTGAAGAGGCCGCGGGCATTACAGGGTTGCATACACGTCGCCACGAAGCCGAGCTTAAATTAAAGGCTGCGGAAGCTAATTTGGCTCGCCTTGATGACGTGACCGCTCAGCTGGAAAGCCAACTTTCAAGCTTGAAGCGCCAAGCGCGGCAGGCTTTGAAATATAAACAAGTGTCCGGCGATATTCGCAAACTTGAAGCTGCGGGTTTATTTGTGGCGTGGCGCGATGCCAACGCCGCCATGCAGGCAGATACGACTGCTTTGAACGAAGCCACGCGGGCATTGGCTGAACACACCCGCGATGCATCGGAAAAATTACGTGGCCGCGATGAGCTTGGCGAGACGCTGCCTAATTTGCGCGAACAAGAAACAATCCGTGCGGCTGTATTGCAACGCTTAACTTTGGAGCGAGCCGCGATTGATGAAGAAGAAAAGCGTGTTGAAGGCCGCCTCAATGAGTTGAAGCAACGCCGCACCCAAGCCGCAAATGATTTGCGCCGCGAAGAAGATTTGGTGCAGGATACGGATGGCGTGATTGCCAAACTACAAGCCGAAGCTGCCCAGCTGCAAGAGGCTTTAGGAAACGACAGTGGACTTCGCAGTGAAGCCGCAATTATTTTGCAGGAAACCGCCGCCTCACTCGCCCAAGCCCAAGAGGCCGCTGATGAAGCCAATAATAAACTCTCAGAATTGACGGCTAGCCGCAGCGCCATGGAGCGCAGCATTGCCGAGCAGCAAAACCGCATTTCTAAACTGGAACGTGAAGCCGCAGATATTGAACAGCGCCGCCAAGCTTTGCAGGCGCGGGTGGGATCGTCTAGCGACGCGTTGACACTGACTTCAGCTGTCACCATTGCGCAAACTGTGGCCCAAGATGCAGAACAAGCGGCTGGTCATTCTGAAGTGTCATTGCGTGTTGCCCGGCAGCTTGAAACTGACAAGCGCCAAGCCTTTGATGATGGCAGGCGCAAAGCAGAACGCCTACAAACCGAAGTTCGCACGCTGACCAATTTGTTGAAAGCTGGTGGCGGCGATCTTTGGCCGTCTTTGGTCGATGCCATAACCGTGCAACCGGGTTATGAAGGTGCACTGGCGGCGGCATTGGGTGAAGATATTGAAGCTTCGGCTGATGAGGGTGCCCCGGTATTCTGGCGTGGCCTGCCACCGCTCGCTGAAATTTCTGCTCTGCCGGGTGACGCTGTGGCGCTTTCGCAATTTGTGCAAGCACCATCCGCTCTGTCACGCGTCCTTTCGCATGTGGGTGTTGTGTCCAAAGCTGTGGGTGCCGCGCTGCAATCGCAATTGAAGCCCGGCCAGCGTTTGGTTTCAACGCAAGGCGATGTGTGGCGCTGGGACGGATTTACGGCTGCGGCTGATGCGCCAAGTGCTGCTGCAAAGCGTTTGGCCGAACGCAATAGGCTTTCCTCAATTGAAGACGACATGAAACTGGCAGCCTCTGCTGCTGAAGTTTTGAAAGCCGAGCACGAAACCGCGCGCAATGCTGTCGAGCATGGAGTTCGGGCAGAGCGTGACAAACGCGAAGCGTGGCGGGCCTCAAACTCTGCACTTGATGTGGCGCGGCAAGCTCTTCTGGCCCATGAACGGCGCATGGCGGAAACCGCCGCACAATCTACCGCACTTGAAGAAGCAGCCCGTGGCAGCGCTACTCGTATGGCCGAAGCTGGCGAGGTTTTTGCCGCCGCCCAAGCCGAATTTGCGACATTGCCTTCAGCTGATGGGTTGACGCAAAATGTACAGTCTTTGCGCGATGTTTTGAACAGCCAACGCGCAACGTATGCCGAAGCCCGCGCCAAACATGATGGCTTGGAACGCGAAGCCCGCATTCGCGCTGAACGCTTGAAAGCAATTGCATCTGAACAAGAGCAATGGCATTCCCGCGCGGCGAAAGCCAAAGAACAAACTGGGCTTTTAACAAAGCGCATGGACGAAACTGAAGCAGCTATTTCAGAGATGAGCCAAATGCCGCAACAAATTGCGGATCGGCGCTTTAAATTGATGAACACGCTGAGCACAGCCGAGCAAGAGCGCAAAGCCGCAGCTGATGCTTTGGCCGTTGCTGAAAATTCCGTGCGCAGTGCCGACCAAGCATTGCGGGCAGCGCAAGAAACAGCAGCAACGTCACGCGAAGATCACGCCCGTTTGGGCGCGCGACTTGAATCGTCCACCAGCCGTGTTGAACATTGCACCACGCGCATTTCAGAAGCCTTGCAATGCGAACCACAAGAAATTTTACAACGCGCTGAAGTGGATGCAGAAAAACTGCCGCCTTCCGATGAAATTGAGAAAAAATTGGTGGCCCTGCGTGAAGACCGTGAGCGCTTGGGTGCGGTGAACTTACGCGCCGACGAAGAAGCAGAAGCTGTTGGCACGCAGCTTGACAAAATGAAATTTGAAAAAGACGAATTGGTGCAGGCCATTGCCAAATTGCGTGGCGGAATTGGCAGCTTAAACCGCGAGGGCCGTCAGCGCCTGCTCGATGCGTTTGAAACAGTCAACCAAAAATTCGGGGAGTTGTTCACGACGCTGTTTGGTGGCGGCAAAGCTGAATTGCAATTGATTGAGTCTGATGATCCGCTGGAAGCTGGCCTAGAGCTTTTATGTCATCCGCCCGGCAAAAAGCCGACAACGCTTTCATTGCTCTCTGGTGGTGAACAAACACTCACGGCACTGTCTTTGATTTTC
>JANOXS010000068.1:0-6641 GCA_031418535.1 Hyphomicrobiales bacterium
GCAGCTTGCATAACAGTCAAGCTGGACAGTTCGTCTACGATTTTGGCAAGATCAGCCATGTTACATTCTCTCTTTTATTAGTCGGTTTAAAACAACAGTTAAAACGGTGATAGCTAAGACAAATTATTTGGTAGCGTAGGCATTGATCACGCGGGCAACTTGGCCTGCTGGCGCTGCAACCACGGCCGCAATGCGGGTGGCTGGAGTTTGAAGCATTCCGAGTAGTTTTGCCCTCAACTGATCGAGTGATGGCAATGCCGCGAGAGCCTTGACTGCATTAGCATCCAAAGTTGTTGAGCCGAGTGCACCGCCGAGAAGCACGAATTTTTCGTGCAACTTTGCGAAATCAGCTGCAATCTTTGGAGCCGTTACCGGATCGTCACCGTAAGCCAACATAATTGGACCTACTAAGAGTGGTGAAATTCCGTTAGCGTCAGTGCCAACCAGAGCAATTTTTGTCAGGCTATTCTTTGCTACACGAACGGTAGCGCCCGCCGCGGCCATCTTGTTACGCAAGTCTAGAACTTGCGTAGCAGTCAAGCCTTTGTTGTGGGCCACAACCACTACACCAGCTGTTTTGAACACCTGGTTGAGCGATGCGACTGCCGAAGCTTTTTCACTTCTTTCCACTTTGCTCTCTCCTTGTTAGCATTTTACACTATTGTAAAATGCCGTTGGACCAACCGCTCAAACGCTATTACCAATAGGCAATGTCGCTTTTTGCGGCGCTCACTTGCCTGTCGCCTGCCCCACATGTGGAACAGGTTATCTGAGGTCTCAACCGACTAGAGATTACCGTATATAGTAATCCGAATTCTGTTTTGACACCCATCTCATGCTGGCTGGCTTTTTAAGCCTTGGATTTCTCCGAAGGCGCCTGCAATCTCGGACAGGTACCCACAAAACGACTTCGTTTTGTGGGAACCAAAACGAAATGTCTCCATTTCGTCTCGGAATCTTTGTTAAGCCGCCGACATCACAGCGAGGTCTACTTTAAGACCAACGCCCATCGACGACGAAATTGAAATCTTCTTGATATACGTGCCTTTGGCGCCTGCTGGCTTTGACTTGTTCACAGCATCCAAGAATGCGCGGATGTTTCCGGCAATTTGTTCTGTTGTGAAGGAAGCTTTGCCAACACCGGCTTGCACAATTCCAGCTTTTTCAACGCGGAATTCTACAGCACCGCCCTTGGCAGCAGCCACAGCGGCAGTCACGTCCATGGTCACAGTGCCAACTTTAGGGTTCGGCATCATGTTACGTGGGCCGAGCACCTTACCAAGACGGCCAACGAGGCCCATCATGTCAGGTGTAGCGATGCAGCGGTCAAAGTCCAACACGCCTTTGTTGACGATTTCGAACAGGTCTTCTGCACCAACGATGTCGGCTCCGGCTTTCTTGGCTTCTTCAGCCTTCACGCCCTTTGCGAACACAGCAACACGAACCTTACGGCCTGAGCCGTTTGGCAAGTTGCACACGCCGCGAACCATTTGGTCAGCATGGCGCGGATCAACACCGAGATTCATGGCAACTTCGATGGTTTCATCGAACTTGGCATTGGCACGGTCTTTGACCATTTTCACGGCTTCTTCAATTGAATAGAACTTCGAGCGATCGAGATCGGTCATGTTCTTGGTAACGCGTTTTGCTTTTGCCATGATTATGCCACTACCTCAATGCCCATTGAACGGGCAGAACCTGCAATTTCACGCGTTGCAGCATCGAGGTCACGAGAGTTCATGCCCTTCAATTTCTGCTCAGCAATTTCACGGCACTGAGCCATGGTCACGGTGCCAGCTTTAACCTTGCCTGGTTCCTTGGAACCAGCGGTCAGCTTGGCAGCCTTCTTCAAAAAATAAGACGCTGGTGGCGACTTCATTTCGAAGGTGAATGATTTATCTTGATAGGCCGTGATCACGACCGGAACGGGCGATCCCTGCTCCATCTTCTGTGTGGCAGCGTTAAATGCCTTACAGAATTCCATGATGTTCAAACCACGTTGACCGAGCGCAGGCCCGATTGGTGGAGATGGGTTGGCTTGTCCGGCTGGCACTTGCAGCTTCACATAGCCGACGATTTTTTTCGCCATTATATCCCTCTTTCAAGGTTAGTGGTTGGGCACCACGTTTTCTTCGAAAACGCTTACCTCCCACGGGTTAAAATCGTTTCGCCTCATCAGCGAAACAGGCAACTACTTAACTTTTTCGACCTGCCCATATTCGAGTTCGACAGGCGTTGGACGCCCGAAGATTGATACTGCCACTTTGATGCGTGAACGTTCTTCGTCCACTTCTTCAATTTGGCCCATGAAGGACGCAAACGGACCTTCAGCAACTTTAACTTGTTCGCCCACTTCAAACGTAATCGACGCTTTTGGACGTTCAACACCTTCGGCGACCTGATTCAGAATGCGATTTGCTTCTGCATCCGAGATTGGAACTGGTTTCGAGCCAGAACCCAGAAAGCCTGTAACTTTTGGCGTGTTCTTGATCATATGGAACACTTCGTCAGTCAGATCAACTTTAGCCAAAACATAACCCGGGAAAAAACGGCGCTCGCTTTTAATGCGGCGGCCGCGGCGGATTTCTACAACTTCTTCAGTCGGAACCAGAACTTGCTCAAACAACTCACCGAGATGTTTTTGAGCTGCCTGCTCCTTTAATGATTCTGCCACTTTCTTTTCGAAGTTCGAATAAGTGTGGACGATGTACCAACGTTTTGCCATAAATTATACCGCTGTGCCTGCTTTTAATATCTTGTTTTTGTTAATTAAATACCGAACAGCACGCGTTCGACGCCCCACTTCAGAAAGAAATCGACGCCCAGAAAAAACAAACTGGCGATGACGACCATGATCACAACCATCACAGTGGACACCCCAAGCTCACGGCGCGTAGGCCAGGTGATCTTGTTTGTTTCGTCGCGCACGTCCTGCACAAATCCGACTATACCGTTCTTGGCCATCTTCATTCCTATTCTCAGAATTCACCCTAAGTTCAGCACTTAAAGCTTCATTCTACTTCGTAGTTGGCAGGGGCAGTAGGATTTGAACCCACGACCTATGGTTTTGGAGACCATCGCTCTACCAACTGAGCTATACCCCTATGACCCACCTAAACCGATGTAATCACTAGACTTTCGACATTTCAACCGACACCTCAAACAAGAGAGCGGCGAAAGCTTGAGGGCCTTGCCGCCATGGAGAGTCGTTTGGAATGACGCCTTCCTACAGATAGGATCAAGGTTCGTCAACCGCTAGGGGGGAAAAACTGCAACGCAACTTATTGTTACTCCGGCAATCCGGCGAGACGGTAACCTTGGATCACACTTTTCACACTTAAAAGATCCACAATTGCGACTGAATTTGCCCACAGCGTAATGGTCCAGTCCGGATTCTCAGCCATGAATGTTGTCGCTTCAACTTTTGCTTGTTCAGTTCTGCCGCTTAACGCGAGAGCTGCCGCTAATACACGGCGGGCAACGGATTGGCGTACTTCCGGTTGATCGAGCGTCTTCACAGCATCTTCATACTGGCCAAGTTCAATCTGAATTTCGCCCATGGTCCAATAGTACCAAGCGTTTGCACGTGGATTTAGACGAAACGCTTGGTACATGTGCATCAAGGCTTCTTGAAATTTACAAATCCTTAATTTGTAATCCGCCATGGAAGCAAGGGCATCCGCATCATTAGGGTTCATCTTCAGAGATTTTGCAAATGCTTTGCCAGCTTCATCCCACTTATGATCATACATTAATACAAAGCCTTGTATGCTGAATGCATTTGCGTCTCGTGGGTCGAGGGCCACAGCCTTATTCGCATGGTCCAAAGCATTCTTTAGGTAATCATTGCTACCATCACCATAATGTAGCCCCGAAAACAAATGAGTCATTGCGAGTTCATAATGGGCTTCGGCATAATTCGGATCAATGGAAATGGCTTTTTGCAGATTTGCCTGAGCAGATTGGTTTGCGGATTTGGAAACCAACCACTGCCCGCGTGACTTCACGCAGAGATCATAGGCCTCGATATTAGACGTGCGATACTTCTCAAAAACTGGGCCAGATGTGAGCCTGCCAGTTATGGCTTCTACAATGCGCCGCGAGACTTCATCTTGTACTTCAAAAATATCTGCAAGCTCTCGATCAAACCGTTCCGCCCAAATATGGTTTCCGCCCTCGCTCGCATCAATCAACTGCACGTCAATCCGCAAGCGCTGCCCTGCTCTTCTGGCGCTGCCTTCAAGAATATATTTTACACCAAGATCATGGGCGATCTGGCGCACATCTGTGGGTTTGCCCTTATAAGCGAACACGGAATTACGGGCGATCACAAAAAATCCCGGCACATTAGAAAGATCTGTGATGATGTCTTCGGTCAACCCGTCGGTGAAATGTTCATGGCCTACTTCTCCACTCATATCGACGAAGGGCAGAACAGCAATGCTGCCCTTTGACGGAGCCGCTGTAAGTTTAGCCGGAACGCTCGAGCCAAGACTGGCAAGAGCTGTGAGGTAAAGCGGGTCGGCTGCTATGTCTGAAAAATTTGACATGTTCACTCCGGCAGTCCGGCAAGGCGGTAGGCGTCCACCCAGAAATCTGCGTCCTTTTGGTGCTGGAACGGTTGGCTTGCGATGAACGCGCCGATACGCCAGTTGGGAGCCATGGCTTGGAAAGCTTCGGCTTCGCGTTTGGCCTCAACGTCGCGGCCCAGAAGTGCCAAGGTTGCTGCAAGCACGCGGCGCGCCAATGTATTGTAAACTTGTTCGCGTTTCAATATATTGAGCGCATCTTCAAATAGGCGTGCGGCCACCATCGCTTCGCTTAATACCCAATGATACCAAGAGGGCGGATAAGGGTTAATGCGCAATGCTTTGGCCATCATTGCCAGCCCCTCTTTTGGCTTTCCTGTGTAGTTAAGAAGATCACACGTAAACACCAAAGCATGGGCATTGTTCGGGTTTGACCGCAGCGATTCCTTAAAGCAGGCGGAAGCCTCATCCCATCGACGTTCAATCATCAACATATGCCCAAGACTACCATGTGCAATGGAATCTTGTGGAGCAAGATCAACCGCTTTTTGAGCAGACGTAAGTGAGAGATGGCGAAATGGCTCTTCTGGTTCGCCCCATTGCGACCATTTGAAATGTTGAGCCCAAGCCAATTGACGGTAAGCAGCGCCATAATTAGGATCAAGTTCGATGGCCCGCTCAAGATCAATATAGGCTTGGTTGTTGTTTGCCTGTGACGTGTGAAAGGTACCATCCGCACGCTGAACAAGATCATAGGCTTCTATACTCGTGGGATGATAACGTTCTAAAATCGTCTCAGCGTTGAGCTTACCTGTAATTGCCTCAACTATTCTCAGCGTCACTTCATCTTGAACTGCAAAAATATCCGTAAGGTCACGATCAAATCGTTCAGCCCAAAGATGCGCCCCATCATCACCTGCATTAATCAACTGCACATTGATGCGAAGGCGCTGACCGACCCTTCGGGCGCTGCCCTCAAGAATATATTTCACACCTAAATCATGGGCGATCTGACGCACATCTGTAGGTTTACCCTTGTAAGCAAAAGTGGAGTTGCGAGCGATGACGAAAAAGTCAATGACGTTCGACAAATCAGTAATGATGTCTTCTGTTAAGCCATCGGTAAAAAACTCTTGCTCCGCATCGCCGCTCATATTGATAAATGGCAACACCGCGATGCTGTTAATTGCTGGAGCAGCCGTCAGTTTCGCTGGAACACTGCTGCCAAGGCTAGCCAGCGCTGTGAGATAGAGCGGGTCAGCATGTAGACCGTTTGCTTCGTTTGAATCTTGCAATTTTGTTCCACCCGATCAGAGTTTCACAAGTATTGCGCTATGCTTTTCATTCCGTAAAGTGCAATGTTATGCCATCCTGCAGTGGGAGCAAGAGAATGGAATTCATAAAACAATACCAAACTTTGGTTTCGGCTTCTGCGGCTCTCATGGCTGCCCTGATTGCTTTTACCGGCGTGATTTATTCGCAATATCGTGTTGCCAAAATTGCTGAGATTGGTCGCACCCATCAAGAGAAGATGGCAAAGGAGCAAAGTGAGCGGTCTAAGAATTCAGAGCGCAATTCATTTCAGAATGCTGTACTTGGCGAACTCGCAGCACTGCAAACTGCGATTGCCAGCGCCATGCGCATTTTGGTTGCGCAAATTTCTATTGCCGAGGAAATGGCCAAGCAGAATATCGGCAAGCGCACCCAGCCACGCATTTCGTTTCGCTTTGTAACGCCTGTGTTCGATAGCCACGTAGCGCGCATCGGTATTCTCACACCCGAACTCTCGTTCAAAGTTTCAAATCTCTATGGGCAAATCAAAGCACTGGCCACCAATGCCCAAGACCAAGTGCCGGAGATGGAAGCTGGCATGGCGGCGCAAGTTATGACGTCAGTTAAAAATTCATTGGTCAAGCTGGATGCCGATATTCAAGAATTGCAGACGTTACTCAAAGAGACTTCGACCAAATAAAAAAGCCCGCAGTTTCCTGCGGGCTCCAATTCTTAGTGTTCGAAAAAATCAGTCCGAAATCTTAGCAACAACGCCGGCACCCACGGTGCGGCCGCCTTCGCGGATGGCGAAGCGCAGTTTTTCTTCCATGGCGATCGGCT
>JANOXS010000069.1:0-50275 GCA_031418535.1 Hyphomicrobiales bacterium
TGATGACTATGTTTCAGGTGACGCTGGCAATGATACCTTCATCGCTTCTGACAATGACGGTGCCGACACATATCTGGGTGATGCTGGTGTAGATACCTTGGACATGGCGACTGTCATGTCCAATATAATTGCCAACCTTGCCACAGGCACTGTGACCACCAATGGTGTGACAGACTATGCTTACGGCATTGAAAATATCACTACAGGTGCTGGCAACGATACAGTCACAGCCTCAGCCGATCACAACGTGATCGACCTTGGTACTGGCGATGATACGATTGTGTTTACATCCGCGGCAAACGCTGATGGCGATACCATCCTGAACTTCGAAGTTGGTGACAAGATCGATGTAACCGGCTTCATGGGCACGGTGACACTGGTTGGTGGTTCAACAGCTGCGGCTGGCGAAATTGCGGTCAGCTATGACAGTATTGGCGGTCAGGACTTCACAGTGCTGAATGGCCATGGCGACAATGACAACTTGTTCCAAGTCAACATTAAAGGCCACCATACTCTGACTGGTGCTGACTTCGCAGCTTGAACGATAACACCTGATGAAACAGGGCATTAGCCCTGTTTCATCAGCCTTTTTTAGTTCACGTTAGAGTACAGCAGATGAAAAAAGATAACAGTTTGGCCAAACGAAGGGCAGCTTCCAAATTACTCAAGGGGCTGCGCGGACTTTTTGTTTTTGTGTTCTCAATTTCGGGTGTCATCAATGTGCTGGCACTCACCGGTTCTTTCTACATGATGCAAGTCTATGACCGGGCTATCCCTTCGCAAAATGTTCCAACATTGCTCGCGCTTTCCGCTTTGGCCCTTGGGCTCTTTGCCTTCCAAGGTGTTTTCGAAACAGTGCGCAGCCAAATCTTAGTGCGTGTCGGTGCTGGCATCGACCGCAAGTTGGCGCCACTCGCTCACAAAGTTGCGATTGATATGCCGCGCTTTGGTTTTTCGACCTCCGAGGCGCTTGAGCGCGGTCGTGATGTTGATACAATACGAGGTTTCTTCGGCAGTCAGGGGCCAATGGCCTTGTTCGATTTGCCTTGGCTTCCCCTCTACCTGATCTTCGTATACGCGCTACATCCGATGCTCGGTGCCTTGGTTATTGCTGGTGCATTTGTGTTGTCGATGTTGGCAATCGTCAATGAATTGATGACACGCAAGCTCGTTGGTGTCACCCACCAAGCAACCATCGCCCGCAACATGATTGCAGACTCGAATGCGCGCAATTCGGAAGTCCTGCGTGCTATGGGTTTTGCGGGTCGCGCGGTGTCGCGTTTTGTCGAAGCCAATAGAGAACATTTGGCATTGCAGACAAAGACCAATGACATTTCTGGGACGATGACGGCGATTTCCCGAATTCTGCGCATGGTATTACAATCCGCAACACTTGGCCTTGGTGCTTATCTCACCATTAACGGCGAAATGTCGGGTGGTTCCATTATTGCCTGTTCGATTGCATCCACAAGGGCCTTGGCGCCTGTTGATATGGCCATCGCCAATTGGAAAAACATTGGCAGCGCGCGGGCAGCTTGGGCTCGGGTCATCGATACGATGGTGGCTTTGGAGGACGAACGCAAACCGCTAGATTTACCGGTTGCGACTAAATCTTTCAAAGTCGAAAAACTGACAGTGGCCGCACCTGCGAGTGGCCGTGTCTTGATTAGCGACGTTACATTTGAATTAAAAGCGGGCCAGGCCCTTGGCGTAATTGGATCTTCCGGCGGAGGTAAAACAAGTTTAGTCCGCGCCATGACAGGCATCTGGACTTGCTTGCGTGGCGCAGTTCGTTTGGACGACGCCGATCTAGCGCAATGGCCGGAAGAAACACTGAGCAAGATGATTGGCTACTTGCCACAAGACGTGGCATTGCTTGACGGCACAATCAGCGAGAATATCGCGCGCCTTGATCCAAAAGCTGATCCGAAAGACATTGTAGAAGCGGCACGCGCTGCAGGCGTTCATGAAATGATCGTGCGCATGGCAGATGGCTATCAAACCCAAGTTGGTTCTCAAGGCGAAACGCTTTCAGCAGGTCAGCGCCAACGCGTTGGGCTGGCGCGGGCACTCTATGGTTTGCCATTCGTGGTAATCATGGACGAACCGAACTCCAATTTGGATGGAGAGGGCGAACAGGCGTTGAGCGCCGCAATTGTCGGCATCAAAGCGCGCGGCGGAATTGCCGTGGTCGTGGCGCACCGGCCAAGCGCATTGGCGGCAGTCGATCTTGTTGCTGTCGTCCAACAAGGTAAAATGATAGCTTTTGGAAGCAAAGAAGAAATCTTAAGTCAAGGCAAGACTGTGGCAGATGGTGCTAAACCCGTTGCCGCAAATGCAGCACAAAATTCTCCAGCTCCCACACTGCGCGTTATCCCGCAACTTGATGGAGCACGGGCATAACCATGAATATTATTGAAGTCAAAGCTACTCGTTCGAACGGAGATAGTGCCACCCCCCAGGGGCGTGAGCGCTTTGAAGATAAATCCGAGAGCCGCAATTCGCATGTTCCATTTTACGTGGGCTCGGCAATCAGTGCGCTCATACTTTATCTTAAAGCTTCCCTGAGCCCAGACGCTCAAGCACACACTTTAGCTGAAGAAGAACCGCACCACCGTTCCGCGGCTGAACGCTCAAAAGCTGCAGCGGAACATCAGATGCCTGACCATAGAGAAATGAGGCAGCCTCATTCGGACGCTGCCGCATTGGCGGAGAGCAATGTTACGGCTGGCAATTTCAAACAGCAGGTGTTCCATCGGTCTGTGCCGTTATCAAGTGATCATTCGGGTTGGTATGCACCTGTCCTTGGCAACAGTTCAGACTCCCTCGACGCGCAGTACCAGCCAGCTGATAACAGCCGACTTGGCAAATTAAACGGGGCGATGAGTTTCCCCGCCATTTCGACAAACGACAATCAGGTAGGAGGAAGCAATGCCAACATTCCTGAACATTCCGGGAGAGTAGCCGCCAGCAAGAGCGACGGCGGAACCGGGGAAACCACTGAAGACGACGACACTATTGATTTGGATGCAAAAAGAAATCGCGCTCCAAAAGTAACTGGCCCTGTGTTGCAGGGAAATCAATTTACATACACCAACATTTCAATTTTGGCAGCGGCACTTCTAGCAAATGCCAGTGATGCCGATGCCGACACGCTCTCTGTCAAAGATGTGCAAATCAATGGGGTTATGCTCAACCAAGTTTACGGCACCTATACCTACCGCAGTGAAGAACTTGGTCCGGTTGTAATCAACTATCTTGTGACCGACGGAAGACTATCCGTTCCAGCTACAGCCGAAATAGTATTTGTTGAGCGACCATCAAGTGTTGTCAGCGAAGATAGCCCGGCTTTGCGCCTGGCCCGCAGTGCGGAATTAGGCGACAATCAGATGTTCAATAATTCAAGTGACGACGTTTTGACCGGTGGCGATGATGATGACTTACTTGAGGGCGGATTAGGTAACGATACGATTATTGGTGGCGCCGGGAATGACACACTCTACGGCGACGATGGGGATGATATTTTGTTAGGGGGCGCAGGCTCTGATCATCTCTATGATGGCAACGGCAAGGACTTCCTAGATGGTGAAAGTGGAAATGACACTGTCTTTGCGTCTGCGGATGCGAGTGATGACGTTTTTAACGGTGGAACTGGGTTCAACAAATTGAACTATTTGGCCGCATCGACAAGCCTCGTTTTTGACATGAGCAATGGCATCGTAAGTGGCGTTGAAATCGGCGCTGACCAAGTTACCAATTTTCAAGTTCTGCAAGGTGGGTCAGGGAACGATCTGTTCTACGCCGCTCTCAGATCCATGAGTGGGTTAAGTAAAAGTGTTGCCACTGCAGTACCTTTAGATTCTGGTGCTAATTTGGCTGAAGACGTTGCAGCAGTGCCACGGCTGGCTGAATGCTATTGGCAAATTGACCGTCGATTTTCGGTCCCCACAAATGGCGCGTCCGATGCAGTCCAACCTGATGCTGCTTTAACAGTCCTCCCAGTCGAGCAGCCTGACGATAAGAGCGGCACCACGCCGCCGGAGGCGTCAAACTTTGAGGGTTACATCTATCTCGGTGGTTCTGGGAATGACACGCTCAACTACGGTGCTGCGCAGCACATGATTACGATTGACCTATCCAAGGGTAAGGCACACGGAGCCGAATTGGCAACAGACCACTTTGCGTCAATCGAAAATTTTAAAACTGGTTCAGGCGATGATCTGTATTTGGGCGGCGGTGTCTTTGTTCCGCAATGCAACGAAATCGATGACGAACTTAATCAACTCGCAGATTTAGATCGCCTCGATAGTTCACCAAATGATGACACAATAAATGCAATTGATCTTTCTGACATGAGCAAAGACTTTGCAAAGGGCGCGGCGGCCAATCAACATTTCGACGGTGGTGATGGCACAGATACACTAGATTATAGTGATGCAGTAAACGCCATCCTTATTAACACAGCAACAGGCGTTGCATCGGGTCTGGACATTGGCACCGATACCTTCGAAAGCATGGAACGAATTGTCGGAAGTTCAGGAAACGACACATTCATCATTGGATCGGGAACCATAATTGTTGACGGAGAGGGTGGCGTAGATGTCTTCCAGTTTGTCGTTCCAACTGAAAGTGTCAGTACGGAACTAACAGTAACCCACATCCAAAATTTTAACATGGGGGATCTGGTTCGCATGTCAAAATATGATCTTTTTGATAGGGAAGATCCGCAAGATTCAAACTTGTTTGAAGACGTTTACAGTGCCCGACAAGATGTCATAAGCAGCGAGGCAGATGCCGATTTGTTGGTGCCGATACGGGTGCGATTTGAAGCTGGTGTTGATTACAGCTCGACATATATTGACGCTGATCTCGACAACAATGGAACTTTTGAAATCACAGTTCAGTTGGATGGCAACCATCATTTAACTATCGTCAACAATCATGCAGTCTGAGTTTATGTGAAACCATGACGTGTTGGTGTGCCCTAAGAGTTGCAGATTTGAAAAAGTGTTTAGAGTAAAAACGTGAGGTCTCATTATGGCTAGGCTTTCTAAATCCACCAACAAGACCGTAGATTATAACCTCAACCTCAGCAAAGAACGTGGACTGGGTATCGCATCACGCGTCTTTGTTGGTGCAAGTGCGGCAGCTTTGCTTATTGGTGGATTCGGTGGATGGGCTGTAACGGCCGAATTATCAGGTGCCGTCATCGGGCAGGGACAGGTCATGGTGGACAAGGACCTGCGCGCTATCCAACATCTCGATGGCGGTATCATTCGCACTATTGATGTGAAAAAAGGCGATAGCGTCAGTGAAGGGCAAGTTTTGTTCACGCTGGATGCCACGCAGTTGAAAGCTGAAGCACAAATAATGCGGGGTCAACTGACTGACTTTTTAGCCAAGAACCAGAGACTTTTAGCAGAACGCGACAGTCTGGCGGAAATGGAAGTTGGCCAGTCACCATCCGACATAGACCTGCCTAGCTCCCTGGCTTTTGCCGGCGAAATTCGGCTCTTCAAAGGCAACTTGGCCAATCGGACCAGCGAGATCGCCCAGTTGAAACAGTCGCTCGAGCAATCAACCGAAGAACTCAAGGGCCTAGAAGCGCAAGCCAAGTCCAACGCAAAGGAACTTGATCTGGTGCAAGTTGAAGCCACAAAGGTGCAAGGACTTCACAAAAAAGGCCTCATCGACAACAGCCGTGTCTATTCGAGTTCGCGCGATCTCAACAAGCTCAAGGGTGAACGCGAACAAATCACCGCAAACATTGCCAAGTCGAAGGCGCAGCTTGTTGAGATAAATTTGCGGATTGTTGCAGTTGAAGATCAGGCACGCACTGAGGCACAAAAACTGTTGTCTGATATCGGACCGCGAATTTCTGAATTGGTAGAACGACGTTCTGCAAACGCGGACCGGATGACCCGCATGGAAATCCGCAGCCCGATTGCAGGCACTGTCAACGAGGTTTCTGTGAACACGATCGGAGGTGTAATTACGCCGGCGCAAAAACTATTAACAATTGTTCCTGATCACGCAAAATTGCAGATCGAGGTGAAAGTTCAACCAAACGACATTGATCAACTTTTCATCGGTCAAAAGACCAAACTCAAATTCACCGCGTTTAATTCTCATAAAATTCCCGAGATTTTTGGTAAAGTTGCGTTTGTTTCACCCGCCACGAGCACTGACCAGGGAACGGGACGGGTTTTCTATGTCACGCAAGTGGAAGTGCCTGTCGATGAACTCGCAAAACTCGGTGAAAAGAAATTGGTTCCAGGAATGCTCGTTGAAACCTTTATTCAAACAGAAAGTCGAACGGCATTGTCTTATCTCGTCAAACCTTTTCAGGATCAAATTGAACGCGCCTTCAAAGAGCGATAAACAAAATAGGATGTATTTCAAGATAGCAAAGATTCAGTCCTCTTCAGGACCGTCGGTCAACGTCTTGAGGAAAGCCACAATAGCCTGAATTTCATCAGCATTTAGACGCGCTGTGCCACCTTGCTTTCGGTCGTAGGGTGCTTCATCAGTGTTGACATTACCATGATATTTCTGAGGCAGGTCGTTAAATATCGCAATTTCTCCTGTCGCACTTTTTGGATACCATCGCCCTGGATTGACATCACGTGTCACGTAAAATTCTACGGCCTCAGATAAGTTTTTCACTGATCCGTTGTGAAAATAAGGACCGGTCTCGGCAATATTTCTCAAAGTCGGCACTTTGAAAGCCCCGCACAATTTACTAACATCAAATCCAACTGGAATTTTTTTTTCGATTCCGGGCTGTTTGCAAAGACCAAGATCAAAATATTTTGGTTCAGCATTGACCGGAATACTATTGTTACGCGGTGCACCCAAAACATCATATGTGAAATCAGTGAAAAGCCAATCTTCAGGTTCTCTCGACTCCAACTTCCCCACATGACAGGCAATGCAATTGCCTTTTTCAGGATTTTTAAAGAGTTCAAAACCAAAGGATTCGATCCAACTTAGCCGCAGTCGACCACGAAGATAATTATCAAATTTTGAAGAGAAAGGCGAAAACTCTGACGTCCGTTCATAAGCGCTGATGGCCTGCGCAATTTTATCAATCGCCTTTTCTGGGTCGTCAAAAACGTTCGGACCAAAAACTTCGACAGCCAATGCTGCGTAACTGCTTACTTTTACCTTTGACACAACCGCCGCAAAACTTGGGTTGTTCATTTCCAAATGGTTCAACATTGGCATTTTGGCCTGAGCGGCCAAACTATCTGCTCGACCATCCAAAAAAAGCCCACCCATTGGGATATATTCGACCGAGCCGTCGCTGCCTAGCTCGGTGGCAATGTGAAACGGCATTGTAGTGTAGGTATACATAATTGAGGGAACATTGCGGTTACCAAAGACCGAAGGTCGACTGCCCTTAGCGACGGCCACGATTGAAGAACCATTATTTCCTTGATGTTTTAATTTTGGATCATGGCAGGAAACGCAAGCCTGGCCTTTCGGTTCAGAGAGATTCGTATCGTTAAATAGAAGTTCTCCCAGCCGTGTAATGCCACTGAGTTGCTTGGTCGTGGGTCCCAATTTTGGCGGAAAGAAATTATGTGCACCAACTGTTACCAACCATATGTAGGTAGGCACCAAAAACAGCGTTAGCGCTATGCTCGTACGAGCTTTCAAATTACGGCCTATCCATCCGTGCCATCATGACACTCAGTCCAAAATGTATTTTCTATTTATCATAACTTCAAAGTCAATCGGAAGAATTATGGGCCTCTGACCCTTGTGTGCAACGTTTGCAGTGGCAACAGGTTTATTTCTTCCTGACACTATAAAGCATCAGTTATACATGGCAGGAAAAACAAAATGAAAGCTGTGGGAATTAAGATGACAGGTAGAGCTGTAAAGGCCAAATCAAAAATAAAATTATCTGTGTCAGGAACGGAGCGCTCTGGACTTACAGATAAACGCGTCCACGAGCAGCTTTACGCTGCGATCATAGACCACCGCATTCCACCTGGCACGGCACTCTTAGAGGATAGTTTAGCTAAGGCATTTGCCGTGAGCCGCACTGTCATTCGTAAAGTATTGCAGCAGCTTTCGCATCAGAAGCTCGTAAACATGGTTCCAAACAAGGGTGCCTCTGTGGCCAAACCAAACGCTGACGAAGCCCGCCAGGTTTTTGAGGCGAGACGCGAACTCGAAAGGATTTTAGTCACTCGTACAATAGTTAATGCCACAGATGGCGAACTCAAGGAACTGTTGCGCCTCGCCAAATCAGAACAACAAGCTTTCGCTAAGGGCCGTAAAGCCGAAAGACTTAAGTTGTCGGGCGATTTTCACAGGCGGGTGGCTACGCTTGCTGGAAACTTGGTTTTAGAAAATTTTCTCGAAGAGCTGGTATCGCGAACGTCTCTGATCATTGCACTCTACGAGTCGCCGGGTGCTGTGCCTTGCTCTCACACCGAACATCTTGAAATCGCAAATGCTTTAATAGCCCGCGACGCTGGGAAGGCCATCCAATACATGGAACATCACTTGCACCATATCGAAACTCAGATTGATTTGACTCCTCAACCTGAAGTAACAAATTTTGAAAATCTATTTTCTCCGTCAAATCGCAAACGCAAATAGTCGAAAGGTGTCAGCCTTCAAACTGGTGTGCGATTGGGTGGCGAATATGAAGATAGGGCCCCGCGATAGGGTTTATGAAGTGGATAGGCCAAATCGCCCCGCTTACTGGTTTTAAGACCGAGACTTATAAGCGCTTCAGCAAATTTAACAGCCGCTGTTACGCCGTCTATGACTGGAACGCCGAGCTTCTGTTCTAGGAATTGATTGAGATCAGCCATGCCAGCGCAACCCAAAACAATCGCACCAGATTTATCTTCCAGCAGAGCATTCTCGCATTCCTGCAAGATCATTTTCCTGGCGTTAGAACTTGGCATGTCGAGTTCTAAAACCGGAATATCGGTGGCACGTACGCGGCGGCAATGACGCTCCATGCCATAATTTCTAACCAGTTGCTCTGCAATAATGCGAGTGCGTTCAAGCGTTGTCACGATTGAAAAACCGGTGGAAATGAAACTTGCTGCATGCATGGCCGCTTCAGCTATGCCAATGACAGGCCCTGTCGCAATTTCACGAGCCGCAAGCAGGCCCGGATCACCAAAACAGGCAATGATATAAGCATCGGCGGCTGGGTTCTCGTTGATGGAATCAGCTAACCCAATAATACTCATGGCTTCATCATAATGGCCTTCAATTGAAACAGCACCAGAGCGAGATGTCGTTGCAATAATTTCTGTTCCCGGTGCTGCAACCGCGCGTGCTGCGCTGGCAATTGTGTCTGTCATAGATGTCGTCGTGTTTGGATTGATGACATTTATTTTCATGATTATTCCAATTTTTCCATCTGTCTGCCTGAGGTTTAATCATTCGGCGCTTACAAATTATGCAAGCTGCCTTTTCGCTCAGCAACTGTATACAATCCTGTTTTTTTTATTGCACACGAATTCAAAAAAGTCCAACCTGTTTCTAATGCCGTTTTGCAAAGGCCTAATAAACTAGCGGCAAACCAAAAGACTAAATGGGAATAACGCGATTTCAGAATGGAGAAATAACATGACAATTCTTAAAACTTTTACCCGCCGAAGTGTCTTGGCATCGGTAGCCACACTGGCACTTGCGGCAAGTTCACTCGGTGCATTCGCTGCTGACGAATTGAAAATCGGTTTTGTTGGCGTCACCAGCGGACCTGCAGCAGCTTGGGGAACTTCAAACGTGCGCTCCATGCAAACATTGGAGGCGATTTATAATGCGGCTGGGGGAGTAAAAATCGGCGACAAGACTTACATGATCAAAGTTATCACCTTTGACGACCAAAAAGATCCAAAGCGTGCCGTTGAAGGCATGGAAAAAATGGCCCAAGAAGGCATCCACTATGTTGTGGGTCCAAACGTGGATGACGGAGCCGCCGCTGTGCGCCCTGTCGCTGAAAAGAATGGCATTATTTATTTCCCTTATGCCTTCCCTAAAGAGCTTTACACCGCACCGGCATCCAACGCAGTTCTTGGCATGATTGCCAACTATCAATCGGGCCCGGCAATCTACAAATATTTGATGGAAAAAAACGGCGTCAAGAAGGTCGCTTTTGTTGCTGCAAACGAGTCTGATCCACTGAGCCAACGTGACGGCGGTGTAGCAGCTGCCAAAGCGCTAGGTCTTGAAGTTGTTGCCGCTAACGACACCTACCAAAATGACACGCGCGACTTCACGCCCGTGTTAACACCTATCGTTGCTCTGAAGCCAGATCTCTTGGTGCTGTCAGGTGTTGCGCCTGCAAATGCACCTTTGCTCATTCGTTCAGCTCGTGAGTTAGGTTATGCTGGCTTGATCTCAACAGAAACGGCCCAAGACGCCAAAGTTCTTCAAGAAGGTGCCGGTGAATTGGCCAATGGCTTCATCTCAGTTGGTGGTGCCTCAACACCTGAAATAGCGTCTGACCGGATGAAGGAATTTGTCGCCAAATATACCGAAATGTTTGGTGAATATAACGACGAGTCCAACACCAAGGTTTATGCCTTAGATTACATACTTGAAACGCTCAAAGCGAATCCGGCAGCAATCGACAATGTTGAAGAATTCAAGAAAACCATGGACACCTTCTCTGCCCCCAACCCATATCTCAAAGGTGATGCGAAGTTGAGTTATGTTGGAACCTCGTCCTTCGGACAGAAACGTCAAGTCGCTGTTCCAATGGTTGTGAATGCATACAAAGACGGTGCATTCGAAACACTGTTCGTTGGAACAGTGGACTAATCCGTTTAGATCCAATCGTTAGGGGGGTCGGCCAATAGGTCGGCCCCTCTGTTAATAATTTGGAGCAACTTGGCATCATGGAACAGGTAATAGCCAATGGACTTTATTTGGGCGCGCAATATGCGCTCATTGCGCTTGGCCTTACGCTGATTTTCGGACTGATGAATGTGCTTAATTTCGCCCATGGTCAGATGTATGTGCTGGGTGGCTTTATTACATATGCGGTTTATGGCCAATTGGGTCTGCCATTTCCGCTTGCGGTCGTCGCATCCGGCGCAACGTTGTTTGTGATAGGCGGTTTGATGGAGCGCTATTTATTTCGCACTGTGATCAAACGAAGTCACCGCGAAGAAAGCACCATGTTGTTGGCTGCGGCCACGGCCTTCTTTTTTGATGCCGTTATTCTTTTGGTGTTTGGTGAGAAGCAGCGCGGTGTTCCCAAGATTGTCAAAGGCGTATTCAATGATTTCGGCATTATTCTTCCCTATGACAGACTGCTAGTTGGCCTCATCGCGGTCGTCAGCATCGTCGGCTTTATACTTTTGATGAAATACTCAAAGCCCGGTCGTGCCATGCGTGCTCTTGCGCAGGACCGAGTTGCTGCACAGTTGATGGGTGTTGAAGTCGAACATTATACCATGTTGGGCTTTGCCTTGGGTGCAATGCTGGCAGGGATCACAGGTGGCCTTTTGGTGACCATCACCGGCGTCAATGCCGGCATCGGCGGTCCAATCTCAATTAAGGCTTTCACCATGATTATGATTGGCGGCGCGGGTGTTGTCGGCGGCGCCATAGCGGGTGGCTTCATTCTTGGAATGATGGAATCTGTTGGCCTCACTGTCTTGCGTGAATACGGCGATGTGACCTATCTGGTTATTTTTGGCGCGTTGATGGTCTTTCTGAGCATCAGGCCCAATGGCCTCATGGGCAAGCCTTGGGGTTGAGATGACCATGACCATATCCAAACATAAGAAATATATTTCGCTTGCGGTTTATCTGCTGGCTGTCTTTGTCGTTGTGCCGTTGCTCATTAGCGCAACGGGCCGCAAAGATTTTTATTACACGCTGACATCCGTGGCGCTTCTGTCTATTGCCAGCGCCGGTGTTTGGCTCACATTTTTCATTGGTCGCATCAACATTGGTCAAGGTGCTTATGCTTTAATGGGTGGTTATGTTTCTGCAGTCTTAGTCATGACTTATGGGGTGTCTTTTTGGTGGACACTGCCGATTGCAGGCATTTTCTGTGCGCTTGCCAGCATTTTAATCGGGTTCCCCATATTGCGGTTGCGCGGGGTTTATTTCGCTATGGTAACACTGGTGTTGACGGAAGTGACCCGGCTTTTGGCTTTGGCCTTGCCTGTCACCAGCGGCGCAAAAGGCATCACCAGTATTCCGCTACCCGGTGCCTTGTCGATCTTTGGTGTTACAATTATCCCTGATTTTGCGATGATGGATAATCCGCGCATTGCGTTTTATTATTTGGCAGCCGTGTTGATGACACTCTGTTTTGCGGGCATGTATCGCCTCGTCAATTCGCGCATCGGACATATTTGTATGTCGCTTCAACAGAATGAAGAACTCGCCTCATCGATTGGTGTGAACATCGCTTATCTGCGGGTTATAGCTTATGCTATTTCGTCTTTCTTGGGTGGCATCAGCGGAGCTGTTTTTGTGGCCGCCACCCAATCGGTTTATCCCTCAAGTTTCACCGTAACGGACTCTGTCAATTTCATGCTGAACTGTTTCCTCGGAGGGCTCGGTTATGTGTTCGGCCCGATGTTGGGAACTTTAGTTTTGTATTTCGGATGGAACTTGCTGTTCGAAACGGGCAAATTCCAACTTCTCATTTACTCCACGATGATGATCATTCTTATGCTTATGTTGCCCAATGGTATTCTAAGCCTTCGATCACTCTGGAAGAGGGGGTGACTTAAGGTGAAAATTCTTGAAGTCAAAGCACTGACAAAGCGTTTCGGCGGACTCACCGCTGTGAATGACGTGAGCTTCGTTGTGAATGAAAAAGAAATCCTGTCAGTGATCGGCCCCAACGGTGCCGGCAAGTCAACGCTGTTCAAACTGATTTCATCATTTCTAAGACCCACATCTGGCGAGGTCACATTCAAGGGCGAACGCATTTCAAATTTGGCACCTCATATTTCTGCGCGCAAAGGAGTGGTTCGCACTTTCCAAGAAACAACTATTTTTCGGAATATGACGGTGCGTGAAAATGTTGTCATAGCGCATCACCTTCGCTCAAATGCTTCGTTACTCGGCTATTTTTTTGGAACAAAACTGGCCAAGCAAGATGAAACAAATTTTGGGTCATCTGCCGATGAAATACTCGCATTCCTTGGGCTTTCTTCTATCGCCGAAGAAGTGGCGAAAAACTTGCCTCATGGCCATTTGCGTGCACTTGGCATTGCCATTGGCCTTGCTACTGATCCCACCGTTCTGTTGCTGGACGAACCGTTCGCTGGCATGAACCACAACGAAACCATGAAGGCCGTTGCCATGGTGCGGAAATTGCGCGACCGTGGACTGACGGTGATGCTGGTGGAACATGACATGCCAGCTGTGATGAAAATATCAGATCGTATTGTCGTGTTGAATTTTGGCGAGAAGATCGCGGAAGGCACCCCAACCGAAATTCAGAATAATCCGCGCGTTATTGAAGCTTATCTCGGGGTCGAAGACGAGGCGATCGGACTATGACCATGAAGCAGATTCTCGATTTCAAGAATGTCGAACTCTACTATGATCATGTCTATGCCCTCAAGGGCGTATCGCTCACCGTCAATGAGGGTGAGACTGTCGCACTCATCGGCGCAAACGGCGCGGGCAAGTCATCCATCTTGCGAGCTATCACAGGTCTTCGGAAAATAAAGTCTGGCGAAATCCATTATAATGGCAAGCGCATTGATGGCTCAAATCCGGCAGAGTTGGTTAAGGGTGGCATTGCCATGGTGCCCGAAGGGCGCCGGGTCTTCCCTTACATGACCGTCAAAGATAACCTGCTGATGGGGGCCTTCACGCGGAATGACAAGCCAGATATCGCCCGAACGCTCGAGATGGTCCTGGGTCGCTTTCCGCGCCTCAAGGAACGCTACTCACAGCTCGCTGGCACAATGAGCGGAGGTGAACAGCAAATGATGGTCATAGGTCGAGCATTGATGGCCAAACCGAAATTATTGCTGTTAGATGAACCCTCTTTGGGTGTTGCGCCAAAGCTAGTGCAGGATATTGCCCGTTCCATCGTCGCCATCAATCGTGACGAACAAGTGAGTGTGTTGCTGGTTGAACAGAATTCTCGCATGGCGCTTCGCATTTCACAGCGGGCCTATGCTTTATCGACAGGCAGCATCGCTCTGTCGGGGCAGTCCGAAGAGTTGCTCAAAGATGACAGAGTAAGAGCGCTGTATCTTGGTGGCGAAGTTTAACGACGTAGGCTGCCGGTGCTCTTCGTCAAGACTTTTTGGCAGTGGCCAAGGATTTTGTCTGAGATGCCTTGTCGGTCGATATTTTCAAACGCTCTTGCCAAGCCTTGATGTTTTCGAGAGTCAACTGGCCTTTGAGATCAGCGTGAAGTTTATGAATGTCAGATTCTTGGACGGGACGCCCAAAGTAAAAACCTTGGAGTTCATCACAACCTGAATCCTTGGCAAATTGATGTTGCAAGTCTGTCTCAACGCCTTCCGCCAGAACCGGAACACTAAGTGCAGTACCGAGACCAACAACGGCCTTAAAAATGGCATCAGAACGCTGATTGGAACCCGTGAGTTGGATGAAGGATCCGTCCACTTTGATTCGGTCAAACGGGAAAGAATTGAGTAACGACAGAGAGGAATAGCCAATGCCAAAATCGTCCATGGCAATTGAAATGCCAAGTGATTTGATCTGGCGCAAATTGTGAAGTGCCCGGTTCAAATCAAGGATAAGCGCAGTTTCAGTAATCTCAAGTTCCAGCCGCTTAGGTGAAATGCCATAATCAACCAGCGCGGCGCGGATGTCGGCCACGATCGTTGGCTGGCAAATGGCTCTCGCTGAGACATTTACGGCCATGCGTGGCAGCCAATCACATTCAGCCAAATGTTTGCAGCTGCGCCGCAAAACCCACCTGTCAATTTCTATGATCAGTCCATTTTCTTCGGCGATCGGAATGAATTCGGCAGCTGAAACTTGACCCCGCGTCGGGCTGCGCCATCGCAACAAGGCTTCAAAGCCGGCCAATTGTCCGGTGGCTGTGATAAATTGTGGCTGCATAGCCAGGCTGAGTTGATCATCTTGAATCGCGTGGCGTAAATCGTGAGCCAAGGCACGCCGATACCGGATAAGTTGATCCATGCTCGCGTCGAAAACACAAATCGATCGATTGATTTCCGATTTACCGCGGTACATTGCAAGGTCAGCGTTGCCCAACAGTTCTTGGCGATTTTCTCCATGCTGAGGATAAAGCGCAACACCAATGGTCACACTGGTCTCAATTATCCTGTCTTCCCACTTCACCGACATAGCCAATGTCGTAGAAATGCGCTTGGCAAGATCAAGCGCGCTGTCATGCGTGGCGTTTTGCTTAATCAAGACAAATTCGTCGCCACCTAGCCGCGCGCAAAACTCGCCTTCCCCTAACGTTGAATGTAAATGTGCTGCACATTGAATTAAAATATGATCCCCCGCAGCATGGCCGAAAAGATCATTCACTTCCTTGAAACGGTTAAAGTCAAATAACAAAACCGCAAGTTTGTTTCCATCTCCGCTTGTTTTTTCCAAGCAGTCATCCAGGAAAGTGTTGAATGCCATACGGTTTGGCAGACCCGTCAAAGTGTCCTTTACGGCAATGGCGCGAATGCGTTCTTCTGCTTGTTCACGTTCGCGCAAATCGTTCACACGATCTGTCACATCGTGCAAAGTCAGAATCATGCTGCCATCCACAAGTTTGGTAACATGCCGTTCCAGCACCATGTTTCCGAGCGTGATATCCTGTTGCTCGGATGCAAAAACCTCATCGATCAGCTGTCGCTTACCATCAGCAACATCTCCAAAAACCTGTTTGGCAAATCGAGACATTTGACCATTGGCGAGGTTTTCGGTTCCATCCGCATTCATAACGGCAATGCCGGCCTTTGTGTTCTTGAGAATGCTTTGCAACAAGCGTTGGCGATTGGCATGCGCTAAGGAGTAGCGCACTGACCGATCCAACACATCTGGGTTCAATGAAGTTTTTGATATAAAGTCCGACGAGCCAGCCTTCAACGCTGCATTATCAACCAGTTGATCTGAAATGCCGGTTAGCAAAATAATAGGCGTATCAATGCCAGCCGCGCGGACACAGTTGATAAAATCAATACCTGTGACCGCACCTAACCGATAATCACTGAAGATGACGTCAAACGTGGACTTCGATAATTCAGCCATCGCCGTCAACGACGAAGAAGCCGTCGTTATATCGTAATGGTTGTTCGCCACTTGAGCCAAAACGTCCGTAATGAGATAAAGATCATCCTCATCATCGTCGACGATTAAAACTTTTATGGTCGAACCTTTGTTCATTGCCCTGTGCTTTTTGTTTCCAAGAAAACGTTTGCTAAACTACGATCAAGCGATCTTTCTGGTGTCTTCTGCGACTTCGGCATTCAACATCACGTTCTTCGTTGCCAAAAGTTTACGAATGTCGCCCAATTTCCGAAGACCTGAAATTTCTGGCATGGTGAAGCGCACATGGAAGGCGTTTTCGATAGCAAAAAGCACTTCGATGTGACGCAGAGAATCCCACTTTGGGGTGTTTTGTGCGTTGGATTCATCGTTGAGTAATGACGGCTCAACTTCAAGAACTTTTCCGACGAGGCTATAGAGTTGCATTTTTTCTCTCCTGTTAAATTAAAATATTTTAAGCAAAAATTATATTGCGCACGGCTTCAGGCCAGCGCATTTCGTCAAAACCATGTTGGGTAAAAGCGGCCAAAACCCAGCGCTCAATGCCCAAACCCACGCAGCCCGTCTGAGCTGGTTCACCGTTTTTGCATGTGAAACCAAAACGCTTTCCAAAGAAATTGCCGTGAAGGTTGATCGAACCGCACGCGAGCTGCTTGATACTTCCATCGTTGCCCAGTGCGGGAATTTTGATTTCATTTTTCACTTCTTGTGACGCTTGCCAGAATTTTTTGGCAGCAGAGACCGTGGCAAAGAATGGATCGGTTGCGGTCTGCACTTGGCAATCAATATCCATGAAGGCAGCAAGTTGTTCGACAACCGGCAATGCCTTGGCGCGCACGCTGCGCACATAGTCTTCATCGCCCACAAACACGAGTTCGCGCACGTTGAATTCATAGAGACGATCAAGGCCATTGATGTTGCGTGACTCGTAACGGAAAACGCGGCCAAGCCAAGTGTAACATTGGCCTTCGTCAAATGACTGACCGGTCAAAGTTGGATAGCAAGGAAAGCACGCCGCAGGATTGAGGCACATGCCATCAATATGGATGTGATCCTGTTGCGGCATCAAAGCGCCCTCTGAGCAAGAATTCGCACGGCGGAATTCTTCGATGGCGTCAAAGTCTTCAATCACATTGCCAACAAACGTCACAGCATTTGGATGTGAATCGAAATAACCGCATTTGTGCAAAGTATCGGCATCAATCATTGCTGGAAAATGCGATTCTTTTGCAGCGAAGGCGGCACTGTAAAGTTCTCCGGCTTTGCTATTGATGAGATTGGCCAGTTTCAAAACCGGGCCACTATAAGCAACCTGGCCTTTGCCATAATCATGCATCCAGCCACGTTTCACTAGTTCATCGTTCACACCAGCATAGTAGGGACCTGTGTCTTTGCGCTTTGTTTCAACAAAAACTTTGATTTCAAATCCGGTGATTTGTCGAACCATAACGGCCAAGAAACGTTCAGTCTTTTCTTTGGTTTCTTGAAGATCAGCACCTGGGCGCACAACAACACGAGCCGTCTTTCCATCTTCGCTAATATGGATTCTCTCGATAAATGGTGAGACAAAGACTGACTCTTTCTCAATGTCACCGGCCACTTCGCGGTCCACTTCGCGCGGCAAGTCCAGTACAAACTCGTTAAAGCTATGATTGTGGGTGTTCATCTTGTTTCTCCAATTAAAATTTGTAGTAGAGGAATCCAGAACTGGATCCGATTGAGGCAATTCCGGCAGTCAGAACTAAAGCAGTCAAAAGCGCGGAACTCAGTTTTGGTTTCCAAGCAACGAGGCCTGCTGCGAGAGGTGTTTCTTCTGGCATGGTGTCGATCACTGGCCACTCATGATGTAAAAATTGTTGAGTATTTGGCAGCAACAACGCAACAGCACCCATAATCACAATCATGGACAAAGCTTGTGCGCTATCAATTGTCAGAGCTGCACTCGTGGTGCCAATTCCATCCAAGGCAGTCATGTTGCCAAACATCTGCAATGCCGTGGGAACATCAGCTGCACGGAACATCACCAAGCCACAAACTACAGTCAACATGGTGATCAACCAAGCAAGAGGCGACGGCAATTTAATTCCAGCAAATTCGCGCCAAGCCAAGAACAAGGCAATCGCCACGCCATGCATCAAGCCATAGATCATAAATGTCCAGCCTGCGCCGTGCCAAACGCCCGCAAACAAGAATGTAAGAATTGAAGGTGCTGCGGCTGCAAGTGCGAAACGCCCAACCCGACCTAATCGCCATTGCATACCTTGGCGCATCCCATGCATTGCCAAACCCGAATAAATATAGGCTGTGAAAAAGCGCGTCATGGTCATGTGCCAGCGACGCCAAAAATCCGAAATATTTGTAGATTTCAGCGGTGAGTCAAAATTGAGCGGCAGCTTGATCCCAAAAATTGTGCCCAAACCAATTGCCATGTCAGAGTAGCCAGAGAAATCGAAATAGAGTTGCAGAGTATAGCTGAGCGCGCCAATCCAAGTTGTGCCAGCGTCGATTGCCAATCCATTATGAGCCGCCCCAAAAACACTGTCTGCAAAAGGCGCAATGCTGTCAGCAAGCAGAACTTTCTTACAGAGTCCCATCGCAAACATAGTGATGCCGATAAGAACGCGGCGCATATCGAGAGCCGGAAATTGTGGATCGCTTAACTGGCCCATCATCTCGCGCTGCATGACCAACGGGCCAGCCGTTACACACGGAAAGAAAGCCGAGAACACGATGTACCGCGAGAAGCTGTGCGGCAGCAATTTGCCATTTGAAGCATCAATCAAGAAACCGATCTGCACAAATGTGAAGAAGGAAACCCCAAGCGGTGCGACAATGCTTAAATGATCTAAGCCAGTGCCTGCAAACTGATTGGCCACATCGATGAAAAAGTTGCTATACTTCAAATAGCCAAGCAAACCTAAATTTGCAGCGATGCTTCCAACCAACAAATTTTTTGCCATTTGTGGGTTGGAATCTAAATTAGCAATGACATTGCCTACAGTGAAATTAAATACCATCGATAAAAGCAAAATCGCCAGCAGTGGCAGGCCCCACATCGCATAGAAAACAAGAGAGATGATTGCGAGCAAATTGATCGCCTGCTTTGCTCCGCCAAAACGATGAGCAAGCACAAAACCGATATAGGCAATCGGCACAAATCCAAAGATGAATTGTAATGACGTAAATGACATCAGCTGGACTTCCTCACGCCATCGAGGGCCAAAAACTGATCGAATATTTTTTGCAAGCAATCAGGATTCGAGTGTTCCGCGTCGATATACATGTCTGCGGTGCAGCCCATCTTGTGCGGGTTGAAACCACCAAAAATTGGAAAACCATACGTGGCAGAAAATTTCTGCGTCAACGCCTCCACACGTTCTAGACCTTCGGCGTAGGGGGTTCCTGCAATTTGGTCATAGAAAGCTGGATTGAAAGGTGGATTGGTTAAATAGACTTGAACGCCTTGGTCCTTCAAAAAGGCAAACAAGGCTTCGTATGCGGCAACGCCCTTGGCATCAATCAAAGGAGGACTGTCCAAAGCAACTTTCGCATAATTTTGCACTTCACTCAAACTGCGTTCTGGCGTGAAGATGTGCATTTTCTTATTCGACCACATGATCGAGCCATCAGCCATAACCATATCCATGCTTTGAAGTCTTTTGGCTTTGGTCGGTGATGGATGTTCGTTTGCATTTTGCCAGCGCGTAAAATTCTCAAACAACATTGGGAGCGAAATCAGCGCTTGCATCCGGTGATAGGGTGCAGTCTTCCAATAGCTTTGTGGTTCAATTCCAAGTCGCTGCGTCATGGCGCGGTAAGCCGGAATTCCAGGTTCCCAAAGCCAATCTTTGCGCGCTTCAACGGGCGTAAATTGCCTGTCTCGGATTGAGATGATCAGTTTTTTTGGCAACCGATTGTGGCTGACAAGAAGTTCCACCATGCCAAGTGCGTCTTCCCAATAATCGCGGTGAATGTGGGCGTTAAAAACGTCCATGCCCTTAAATTGTTCTTTGTGGGCTTCCTGCCAGTGACTAGCACCAAGAATGATAATCTCAGGCGTCGTGGTCATGCGCTTTAATTGTTCTTCACGCAGTGCGCGGATATTTAAGTTAAGATCAAAGACTGCGTAATTTTTGTGATTGGCATGTGCTTCAGCGGCGGGCACCATGCCATTTTGGCCATACATCTCTGGCCCATAAACTTGGTTGCCGAACCAAATGCCGGCCATGCTTGCGACGAAACAAGTGGTAAATGCCAAGCCAAATATTAATTGACGTGTAGCCCGTTTGGCTTCCTGAGCTCGCGTGCCAAATGGTGCCGCACTAACGGTATTGAGTGCATTTGCAACGGGCAAACCCTTTACGGCCGCTGTTGCAATACGCAAAGCACGCACAAGTTCGTCTGCGCCATTTACTTCACTGTCTAAACTCAAACTCACGCTGTCTGCCCCGTCCAACCCAACACACACTTAATTTCAGGTAACACGCTCACAGCTAAACAAAAGTTAATTGGTACTCCAAAACAACCTTATGATTTTGATGATTAAAATTGCAGTGAACAGCGAGTTAACGGGGCTATTAATAATGAGCGATTTAATGCCTATGCTGCAATTTTTTTGGATACCAGCTCTCCGACTGGTACTGTCGCACGAGCTGTAGTTGGGGTGTGTTGCTTGCGCATAAAGAGGCTTAAGACAAGCGGGGCCAAAAATATTGGGATCTGAGAAACACCAACATATTGTTCGGTGCTGACGCCGGACACACCTGATAGCAACACTAAACCAAGACCAACATTGCGAAAGCCGCTGACGATACTGGCAGTCATGGCATCATTGATACCTTGCCGAAACATCACGATTGCTGTGAGATAGGCCATCCCAATTCCAAGCGCATTTACAATCACCAAATAGAGCAAGAAACGGTTCAAATCTGCGTGCATCAAGTCGCGTGCTGGACCAACGACCCCGACTCCAAAAATAATAAGGGCGACAATCGTTGATCGACGCGAAACACTTTCAATAGCCTCGGCTATTCTGGGCTTTAGGCCAGTTGAGATCCCCATATAAATAAGAAACAGGCCCAACGGCAAAACAAGGAAAGTCATGCAGCGGTTGAAAAATACGTTCAAATCCAAATTGACGTTTGCATGAAGCACAAGAGTAAAAAAGACGAAATAGGAAAGCGGCATAAGAAACGTGGACAAGACCATGCATTGTAGCGCACGCTTTTTATTGACTTGAAGAAGTTCAGCAAAAGTAGGTGAGGCAAAGAGCGAACCTGCCGATGCTGTCGTAACTAACAGCATCGTGATTGTTGTATCAATACGCGCCAGATGGGCAGCAGCAACAACGAGAGCAGGCAGGCCAAGCAACTGCCACAACACGACTTGCCACACTTTTGAATCGAGGGTGAAAACTTCCTCCACGTCCATTCGTCCCATCGGCAATAATGACATGACAATCAGCACGAAAAGGCTCTGAAGCCTATAAGGGTAGAAAATTTCCGACAGGCCCGGAATTAAAAATCCAGCAAGAATCGCCCCTGCTAAAAGCCAACAGGCAATTGTCCGTTCAAAATTCGAAAGCATATTTTCCGTTCCGCCCTAACCAAAATAATATTTAAGACAGGCCAACTAATTGATCAGCCGCCCAAATTCGTTCTGATCACCTTATCCGGCAAATTCGTTAAAACTCTGAAAATGGCAGTATTACAAAGGTATAATACACCTTCACGGTTCATTTATTACTTTCATGTAAGGAATAGTCAAAATTTGGGGACTAACCGTGAAAATCAATAATAATGTGACGCCATTCACCGTTGGCTCAGAACTAGACCAACCCGAGGTGATGTTGGAAAAAAATAGCTCAGAAATTAACGATCTCTTCGCGGGCGCCGACGTCGGTCTGGCGCTATTTGATGCACAGCTGTGTCTCTTGGCCTGCAATGATCTTTACAGATCGCTTTGTGGTTATCAGACTTCAGATATGCCCGCCGGAATACACTTGCAAAAGCTAATGCAGATTACATTTCAGCGTTTGAATGTTCCATCCGATGACGTTGCTGAAAAGATTGAAAAGATCATTGAACGGTTGCAGCCAGGCACCGCCTATTCCTTCCGTTACACAGCGCCGAGCGGCAGCATGGTTGAAATTCGCCGTCGCCGGCTTCCAAACGGTACAGTGGTTGAAACTGCCCGCCAAATTGACGGCCCTTCCTCAGGCATTGATCTCAATACCCAATATGAGATGATTGCTGAGCAATCCCGTTCGCGTCTCATGCACGCGCTCGACGTAATGGCCGATGGCTTTGCGCTTTATGATGCCAATGACCGCATGGTTCTCTATAATAGAAAATACTTGGATTACAGCCCTAAGGCAGCAGATGTGATTATGCCGGGCGCCGAAAAGGAAGAAATCCTTCGGAAGTCCACAGCGCGCGGAGCCTTTGTTCTCAATGGTATGACTGAGGACCAATACGTTAAATGGCGTCTCAACAAACATCGCAATCCAAGTGAACCTTATCAAGTGCAACTCACAGATGGCCGCTGGCTTCTGATTACAGAAAAGCGCACCAACGACGGCGGCATCGTCGGCACGCGCTCGGACATCACTGAAATCAAACTCCGTGAAATTGAAATGTTGCGCATTTCAAGACAATTGCACGCCCGCAACATGCATTTCGACACTGCACTGACAAACATGGTTCAAGGTCTTTGTATGTTTGACAAAGACCAAAAACTTATCGTCGTCAACAAACGCTATTTGGAAATCTATGGCTTTTCAGCCGATGTGGTTAAGCCCGAAATCTCGCTGCGCGAAATCATGCAATATTCGGTAAGCCTTGGTAACTACACAGCCGAGGAAGCTGACCGCGCCTTGGCTCAACGAAACGACCCAAGCCAACTCGCCCGCCGGAGTGTCATCAAACAATACCTGAAAGATGGTCGTATTATCGCGGTCATGAACGAACCTATGGGAGATGGCGGCACCATTGCTACGTACCAAGACATTACAGAAACTGAACGCAATGCCACAACCATGTTGCAATATACGCAGAAGCTTGAGCATTCAAATCGTGAGCTGGCAGATTTTGCATACGTAGCTTCCCATGACTTGCAGGAACCTTTGCGCAAAATCGAAGCGTTCGGCGAACGTTTGGTCAATAAGTATGGGTCAACACTTCCAGATGACGGCAAAATGTTTGTCGACCGTATGCAGAATGCCGCTGGTCGCATGCGCATTTTGATCAATGATCTGCTATCTTATTCACGCGTAACCACTGGCGCTAAAGAGTATCAGAAAGTTTCGCTCAACAAGATATTTTACGAAGTTCTCTCTGATCTTCAAATCCGCATTGATGAGACAAAGGCAACAATCAATTGTGATGAGCTGCCAACAATCGAATGTGAGCCGATGCAAATGCGGCAATTGCTGCAAAATCTTTTGGGCAATGCCCTGAAATTCCGCAAAGCTGACGTCTTGCCAATTCTCACGGTAACTTCAGAAATTGTGCCCGCTGATGAAGCCACTGGTATTGGCGCTCATGCAAAGCTGATCTTCGCAGATAACGGCATTGGGTTTGACAATGAATTTAAAGACAAAATTTTCACAATTTTCCAGCGCTTGCATAGCCGCAACGAATATGAAGGCACCGGTATTGGCTTGGCGACTGTCCGAAAGATTGTCGAACGGCACGGCGGAACTATTAACGCTGAAGGCCAATTAAATGTTGGTTCAAAATTCCATGTTACACTTCCAATTGTTCAAAGCTAAAAAGGGTATAATCGCATGACACGTAGCAACTTTCCGGTCCGCATTACAGTTGCAGACGATGATGCCGATGATCGCATGATGATCAAAGACGCATTCGCAGAATCGAAACTCACCAATCCGGTTGATTTTGTCGAAGACGGTGTTGAGCTTCTTGAATATCTCCGGCGCCAGGGCAAGTGGTCACATTTGTCGGGCCAACCCTATCCGGGCTTCATTCTTCTTGATCTCAACATGCCGCGCAAAGATGGCCGCACAGTGCTCAAAGAAATCAAGGCCGACCCTATATTGCACCGCATTCCAATTGTCATTCTAACGACTTCGAAAGCCGAGGAAGATATCATCAAGACCTATAATCTTGGTGTGAATTCTTTCATTTGCAAACCAGTGTCGTTTGAAAAGCTCGTCGACATTGTAAAAACGGTTGGCCATTACTGGGTAGAGATTGTGTCGTTGCCGCCTGAGTGTCAGCGCAACGCGGCTTAACAATTTTAGAATCTATCAACACAAATGAATGCAGGCCCCGGTAATTTACCGGGGCCTTTTTTATGTGGTTATAAAAACGACTTTGGGAGCAGGCGTCCGACAGTTACCCGCCACGCACCGGGATCATGTGGTGCGGTAGCCACAGAGCGAGTTCTGGGAACGCAATGAGAATAAAGACCATGACCAGCATGACAGCATGCATCGGCATTGACCACCAACCCACTTTAAACATGTCATGGCCGGTCATTGACTGAAGAACTGTCAGGTTAAAGCCGACTGGCGGCGTGATTTGCGCCATCTCCACGACCAGCACCATGAATATGCCGAACCACACCATATCAATCCCGGCATGGCGCACCATTGGCTCCACAATTGCAATGGTGAGCGCAACACATGAAATACCATCGAGAAAATGGCCAAGAATTGTGTAGAGAACCAGCAACCCCATGAGAAGCCAAAAAGCTGAGAGATGGAGCCCTTCCACCCACTGCGCCAACATTTCTGGCAAACGCAGATAACCCATAGCAAGAGAAAGCGAGCCAGCCGCTACAAGAATGAGCGAAATCATGACCGAAGTTCGGGTGGCGCTCAGTGTGCTGTCTACAAACATTTTGAGCGTCAAAGTGCCTTGAAGAAAAGCCAACAAGAGGGCCCCTACAACGCCAACCGCGGCAGCTTCAGTGGCCGTGGCGATGCCGAACATCATCGTGCAAATGACCAAGGCAAGCAACGCAACAATGGGGAGGAGGGCACGGACACCGTTTAGTTTTTGTCGCCACCCCACATTAGGTTCTTGAACTGGCATTTTGTCTTTCATAAAAAGCGAAACAAATGCCACATAGCCAGAGAACATCGCCGCCAATAGGAGACCCGGTAGAATTCCCGCGATATTGATTGCCGCGATGGATTCATTGGTCAGTGCGCCATAAACAATCATGATGATTGAAGGCGGGATCATCAACCCCAGTGTTGCTGGTCCAGCCAGAGTGCTGACAATCAAGTGTTCGGGATATCCGCGCTTGCGCAACTCAGGAATCGTCATTTTTCCGACAGTCGTAAGTGTTGCAACTGATGAGCCCGAAACTGCAGCAACAAGTGTGCAACCAACAACATTGGTATGGAGAAGCCCGCCTGGAATGCGGCGCATCAAAGGTGAAAGTCCTTTGAATAAATCTTCTGAAAGCCGAGATTGAAACAAAATATCGCCCATCCAAATGAACATGGGAAGCGCTGTCAACATCCATGACGATGCGCCTGACCACGCGGTGGTCGCAATTGAATAGCCGGCAGGACGGCCCGCAATCACATCAATTGCAATAGCAGCAACAGCCATCAACACTGGCGCAATCCAAACTCCGGCCGCCAGCAATGCAAACATAAGAGCCAGCAACAGGCTGATTGTGATGATGGGATCCATGAATCAGCGCTCCTGCCTAAACCGTCTGTACACTGGGCTGAAAGCGATATTTTCGCGTCAGAAGAAGTGTTAGAAAATTATCGATCATCGCGATTGCAAAAAGCACACTGCCGAAAGCCATGGTCGATTGCGGAATCCACAATGGCGTAGCGTCAAGATCCGTGCTGACATCCTGCAAAATGAAAGATGTATAGACCATGTTGCAACTGTACCATGCGAACCAGGAAGCAATGACGGCCCCAGTCGCAAACGCGAAGAAATCAAAATAAATTCTACGAGATCCAAATAATTTTGAAATGGTCTCAATTCGGATATGCGACCCGCGGCTCAACGCATGGGCCAAACCAAGATAGGTTGAGGCCGCCATCAAATAGCCCGCATAACTCGAAAGTCCGGGAACATTGACGCCAAGATAGCGCGTTGCAATTTGGGTGAGTGTGACACAGAGTATGAGACAGATACAAAATGCTCCCGCATAGCCTGCCCAAAGATAGGCTTTATCGAGCAAATAGCTGCAGCGCCGCAGAGAACCAAACAATCGGCTTTCAGCAGCGACTTGAGGCATGGAAGTTGACATTATTTTTCCCGACACATTTCCCGTTTTAACAACAGCCCCACGAAACAAATCTGGCCAAGCTAAGAGCAATTTTCTCAGCAGAACATTGCGAATTCATTGCAGCGCGACCCGCGTACTTTTGCCTGAACTATTTGGACTTTTTATAATTGGCCATTATGCTGGTGCCTGCCTCACCTGCGTTGACGACCCATTCTTTGCTAATCGTTTCACCAATCTTCACAAGTTCAGAAGCAAGCTCAGCAGAAGGTGGTAACACTTGCACACTGTTGCTTTTTAGTGCGGTGATGGCTTCATCATCAGCGGCTTTGGATTTCTCCAATCCAGCTGCTTCGGCCTTAGAAGAGCAATCTAAAACTGCATCTTGTTTTTCTTTTGGCAAGGCAGCCCAAACAGCTTTGTTCACAATCACCGAGTTTCGCGGCATCCACGCCTTCACTTGGTAGAAGTGATTCAATTGCTCCCAAACTTTACTATCTTTGCCAGTCACAGATGATGTCATCAACGCATTGATAACCCCAGCTGCCATACCCTGACTAATTTCAGCGGCTTCCAATGAAACAGGAGTCATACCCGTCAACGCTGCAATCCGTGCGCTTTGCTTATTATAAGCACGCACTTTAATGCCAGCCATATCGGCCACGGTATTCACGGTTTTGTTGAAATACATGCCATTTGGCGGCCATGGCACTGAATAGAGCAACTTTAGACCTTGGCCATCCAACACGTGCTCCAGTTCAGGTCGCGCCGCTTGGTAAAGCTTCACCGAGTCTTCATAAGTCGTGGCAATGAAAGGAATGGCATCTGTACCAAACACTGCATTTTCATTTTCATGCGATGAAAGCAGGCGCTCACCAATTTGTGTCTGCCCGGTTTGCACGGCGCGCTTAATATCATTGCCTTTGAAAAGCGAACCATTCGGATGAAGCACAATGATGATTTCGCCATTCGTGGCCTTGCTCACGCAAGCGCTGAACTCCTGAGCATTAATGGTTTGAAAATTCGAAGCTGGATAGGCTGTCGGCATATCCCACATTTCTGAAGCAACTGCGCTGCCTGCCAATGGTGCCAAAAATAGCAAAGCGGAAGTCGATGTCTTTCTGATTTTCATACTCTTACCTTCTACCCATCGCCCCGCCATTGGATTTCCCAACAAATTGGAGCACATTTTCCTTTTTCAGAAATTGTTGTAAACGCTGAGCGGTTAAAATGTGGTTCGCGTCGAGTGGCAAAAACGAAAAACGCTGCTTCACTGCCTGCAATCGAGTTATTTGGTTTATGAATCGTAACAATTCGCTGAAACAAGAAATCATTTGGCACAAAATGTCAGATGCAGGCCTTTCAATTGCAACTTTCACCGATGACGGAACTCTGCCGACATCCGAATTTTCAGAAGTTCTATCGCTTGAGGAGAAGGACCATGCCACAACTCTGCACGATCCAGTGGAACATCGCCATTATATCGCGCGGCGCTGCTTTCAACGGCTTTTTGTCAGCCAACTTCTCTCAACTAATATCGCGCCAGACAAACTGGCGTTAGTTCATCAGCGCGATACAAGACCACAGTGTGCTGATGCGCCGGGCCAGAATTTGTCGTTTTCGTCCAGTGGCCCCACGGCTATCGCGTGTGCCAGTGTGCATTTTCCTTTGGGCATTGATATTGAACGTTTGCGGAATGTCGAAAACGCGCCTTCCTTGGCAAGGCGATATTTCAATCCAGAAGAGGCAGAAGCCTTGGAAAAATTGCCAAATTCTCAACAAAGCCTCGCTTTTTTGCATTATTGGACCGCCAAGGAAGCAGGTTTAAAGGCAATCGGCAAAGGCATCGTCTTTGGCCTGAACACGTTCAGCATCAAAGACAGAGGCAATTTTTCATTCGATATTCAAGGCCCGCAAAATTTTCCGCAGGATTTTAATCTTGCCTTTTTGGATATCAAACCCAAACACCTGATTGCGCTGGTCAAAATGATTCGTGTGGAAAAAATTTGATCTACACTTGAAAAAAATGAGTGTGTCATTTACTGGATGTTAACTATTTGATTCTGGTGAATGATGTTCCGCGTGCAAACTGCGTTTATGGTGTGTTTTTTGTGCACTGCGGACTTGTCTTTCGCGGCAGATTTTCCATCGAACATTGTCAATGTGGCTCACAGCCAGCCCAAAAAGACAGCTTTTAAACCAAAGAAAACACTCCCAAAGCCACAAAAGACTGGCGTTCAGCCTGTTGTAGCGAAAGAACAAGACGCGAAGGCGCCAGCTTCAGTCGTCGATAAACCAACACCAATCTCTCCGAAAGCTGCGGGTAACCTCTCTTGGGTTCTTGGTCCAATGACCGCCAACGCTGATGGTGGCAAACGTGAAGCCTCAAACAGCGCCACAGCAAACATCGTGGTCGACAAGCCTGGTACAAGTTTTGGTCCGGAAATTATGATTGAACTGAATGGTCATGTGGTTAAAACAATTCAATCGACTGTGCGTTTAGACGTCCAAATTGGAGAAATGAGGAAATCAGTGGTTTGGCATGCCGATGAAATCAAGTCCGGCATTTTCAAGATCACCATAAACGAAAAAATTGCCGCCGGTGTCTTGCCAGCGCTTATCCCAGTCAGTGCCATCGCTTTCGTAACCCAAGAAGGCGAAGGGCACGCCGCGATGGTGTCTCTCGAAAAAATTGTGCTGCGCTTTGCAAACCCACAAGTCATCAGCGAAAATTAAAAAAGTCCGGCGATCCCAACGGACTGCCGAACTTTATGGATTTGTATGCTGAACTGCTGCGTTTAAGACGGCAATTTAAAAGCTTGGCGAACAAACAGGCGCCAACGGCCATCTTGCTTTTTCCAAACTTGAACAACGTTTAACAGGAAATTCTGATCTTTGCCTTGGTACATAATGAAGGCATCGAATGTATGACGCGCAATGGCCAGATCGCCCGAAACCTTAATCCAATGGTCATAAAGCTTAATCGTGTGGAAAACTTCCACTTTGTCGACCACTGTTTTTACAAATTCTACTTTGGTCTGAACCACGCCGCCGGCATGGCCAAAGCTCATGTCGTCATGCGACAATTCTAAAAGGCGAGCGCCGTTGCCGTCGACCATGGCTTTGCGAAACTCTTCGATAGAGCCCAAAACGTCGCCTGTGTCGTCTGCCAAGGCCGGAGCAATGGTCGCGGCTCCTGCTACCGCAGCCAACGCTGCCATAGTTCCACCCCATGCAATATTTCGTCTGTTCATAAATCCCTCCAACGCGTTTCGAGTTGCTTATCTCATACCTGTTAAGACCAAGTAAATTATTGGCATGAAGCCCGCGCGCGGGGGTGAATCATTTTTTATTTGAAATGTTTGGCGCGCCCGAAAGGATTCGAACCTCTGACCCCTAGATTCGTAGTCTAGTGCTCTGATCCAGCTGAGCTACGGGCGCGCAATGCTTTGGCTGACCAGCTAAAGCGTGGCCTGATTAGTACGGCTTCCTCGAGAACGCAAGCACAGAAGTTTCAATGGGCCATAACTTTTAAATGAGTGCCATTTTTCTCAGATGGCTTGCCCGTTCTATCGGGAATTGTAATTTCAAAAACCGTGCCAGTGTCATCGGTTTTCAACACACAAATTGAGCCGCCATGGGCTTGTGCCAATTCTGCCGAGATTGCTAAACCGAGCCCAGTGCCTCCAGATCGCGCCGCGGTTTGGAAAGCTTCAAACATTTTATGTCTGATAATGGGCGGAATGCCGGGTCCGTTATCGGCGATATGTACGGCAGTCGAAAGCATGTCCCGTGCGGCCGTGATGTTTATGTGATGGTCGGAACGCGGATCAGATTGCATGGCCTGAATGCCATTGCGCACCAAATTTGTGAGGATGCGAATGAGGTGCTCGCGATCCGCATCAATGGGTATGTTTTCACTCACGGAATTTGTTAGGGCAATACTTGGTCCAGCCAAAAGGCCCGCAGTTTCATAAACTTCATCCACCACATCTTTAAGGCAAACAATTTCGCGGCGCGGCGGCAGCTCTTGCGCGCGACCATAAGTGATCGTTTGATTGAGGAAGGAAATCGCCCGGTCCAATGACATAATCAGCTTTGGTGTGAAACGCTGCACGGTGGGGTCTTTTACTTCACCTAAGCGATCGGAGATGAGTTGCGCTGATGTGAGCATGTTGCGCAAATCATGGCTCACTTTGCTCACAGCCAAGCCCAGTGCGGCCAAATGATTTTTTTGCTGCAAACTGCCGTGCAGCTGAGTTTGCATAGATTTCAATTCGCGCTCGGCAATGCCAATTTCGTCATTGCGATTGGACGGAGAAACAATGCGCGTGGGATCTTCTGGCTTGTCGCCAAATGCCATCATGTTTGCGGATAGTCGCTGCATGGGCTTTACGAGAACGCGATTGAGCGCCGCAAAAATCATAGCGGCAACAGTCAACGAAAGCACAATTGATAGGCCAAGAATGTTAAGACCATAGCGCAACATGGCATCGCGCAATGGCCATTCGTGCAAAGCGATTTCAATTACATCGCCAGACATGGCAGGGGGTTTATCAATGACCGCCACAACTCGGTCAGTTTGTCGAAACATGACAGCAAAGGCTTGACCAATAGTAGTGTAATACATGCCTGAGCGTAAATCGAAAGTTTCGGTCACCATGCCTTGCACTTCGCTGCGCAACATCAACTGTCGTTTGCCATCACGTGTCAGCGAGACAGCATCCACACCAGCGCCCTTTAAAATCGTGCTGCGCAATTCTGCATCAACAATTTGGTCAGGTGCGGCTTCCGCAGCGAGAGCCGCAATTTCTGCTTGGGCCACTCGGGTTTTCAACCATTGAATTCTAAAGTTTGCAATTGACGGCAGGAAGATGAGAACTTCGCCAAGCATCACAAATATAATCGTCAGCATCAGCACTTTGCCGGAAAGCCCGCGTAATAAACCCAACCACTGCCGCATCGAATTTTGAACCATGGCAGTTGCTTACCCTAGCAGCTTCAAAATTCCTAGCACGCGGCGCACCAATGGCTTTTGCGCAAGACCTGCATAATTCGTAATGGCCGCGCGCTTGCCGGCTTCGTTCATGGTGGGGTAGGGCAGCACCATATTTGCGAATGCAGATATTTTAAGCTTTTGGGTGATTGCCAAAATCCATGGCGCAATCAATTCTCCCGCCCCAGTTCCCACAATACTTGCACCGAGTATGCGCCCACCTTTGCCCAATACAATTTTAACAAGTCCTTTGGTTTTACCTTCAGCCTGCGCCCGGTCATTTTCTTTAAAGTGCCAGCGCAATACTTTCACACGGTCACCGTGAATTTTTCGGGCGTCTGTTTCTGTAAGGCCAATATGTGCAAGTTCCGGGTCAGTGTAGGTAACCCACGGAATAATATCGGTGCGATTTTTGACCGGCAGCCTAAACATGGCATTGCGAATGATTAGACCTGCATGATATCCCGCCACATGGGTGAATTGTAACCCGCCCGCCACGTCGCCTGCTGCATATACAAATCGATTTGTGGTGCGAAGTCCGGAATCAACCGTCACCCCTTTTTTAGAATATTCAATTCCCGCCGCGTCCAAATTCAGATTTTCAATATTTGGAACGCGCCCCGCTGCCACCAAGAGATGCGATCCTGCAATTACAGTGCCTTTTGTAAGCTCAACTGAAACACCAGTTTTGGTTTTTTTAACGCCGGCAATTGCCGTCAGCTCGTGGATGATCACACCTTCACTCCGCAAGGCTTCAATCACAATGGCCGTGAGTTCTGGGTCATCTTTTGCAAGCGCCAATGCGCCGTCAAGAACGGTAACATCGCAGCCTAATCTTTTGTGGGCCTGCGCCATCTCCATGCCAATTGGTCCACCACCAATAATGATGAGATGTTTTGGCATGACCCGGTTTTTAAAAATAGTTTCGTTGGTTAAGTAAGGGATATTATCAAGTCCCGGAATGGGTGGAATGCCCGCGCGAGAACCAGTGGCAATAACGATGCGCCGTGCCTCGTAAATCTTGCCACCTGCCTCAAGTGTTCGCTTGCCGGTAAAACGGGCAGGGGCTCGGACAACAGTAACGCCCAGTCCTTCAAATCGCTCTTGGCTGTCAAGCGGTGCAATAGTTGCAATCACGCTTTGAACATACGCCATAACCTTGGCGTAATCGACTTTTGGATCAACTGCTGAAACACCATAGGGCGAGGAGCTACGTTGCGCATGGGCGGCTTTGGCGGCGGCAATCAAAGATTTTGACGGAATACAGCCGGAGTTCAAGCAATCGCCGCCCATTTCGCTTTTTTCGAATAACACGATTTTTTCACCAAATTGCGCCGCCGCAGCAGCAACGGAAAGCCCAGCCGAGCCACCACCAATGACCGCAATATCAAAAATCATATTTTAGATTTCCATTTTTTTATGGCGATAGGAACCAAGGCCACCAACCCAAGAACGACAAAAGCAACTAACAGCTGCGGTGTGATAAGCGCAGATGCTGAAATTTCAAAAGGGCAATTTGCCAACCCATTTTGCGCAACACAAGTTTGATGGAGGGCGTTCTGAGATTCGATCACACTTCCAAGGCCGCGCCCCAACCAAGCAAAAGCCACAGCACCCGGAATAATTCCAAAAAAAGTAGCAAGTGTGAAAGTACGCAAATTTACGCGGGCAATTCCTGCTACGGCATTGACGGCAAAAAATGGAAAGGCCGGGACCAAACGTAAGAATAGAAGATAATTGAAAGCATCATCTTTAAATCCATCAGAAAGTCGCTTAACAAACGGACCAGCTCTTTCAGCCATGGCTGCCCCGAGTGAAGTTTTAACAATCTGAAAAACAATTACGGCACCAATCGTCGCTGCAATCACCGAAACGGGTGCGCTCAGCGCCCAGCCAAACACGAACCCACCAATAATACTGAGAACACCTGCGCCCGGAAGTGAGAGGGCCACCACCGCAATATAGGTCCCCACATAAATGAGCAGCGACAATAAAAGATGCTCTTTGACATAACTCAACAACATAGCTTCATTTTCAGCAAGAGCCTGCAAGCTGAAATATGAATGCAAGCCAAAGCCATAGGCGACTGCAACGAGGCCGCCCAATATGCCCAAGGGCAGCCAACGCTTTAAACTTGGAGATGGTTCAGTTATTTCGGTCATACAAGTTCATTGGCGCAATTGCAGGGCCTTGAAAAGGGGCCTTCACCACCTCGTGAAAAGGTGTCATGACCTGTGTTGCGGCGTGACGTTTCAACACCGATCTCGTGAATGTTTCACCTCTCGTTGACTTTTCCGGTTGATTCCCGCATAAACCGCCCAACTTGACCAAATAAGCCTTTTTTCTCGATTATATTGCTTAATTAAACTGTTGTTTTTGAAGAGCTTACGAGAAATAGCTAGAATTAGAGACGGAGTCTTAAAGTGAAACGTACTTATCAACCCTCGAAGCTTGTTCGCAAGCGCCGCCATGGTTTTCGTGCTCGCATGGCAACTGTGGGTGGACGTAACGTCATCCGTCGTCGTCGCGCTGCTGGCCGTAAGCGGCTTTCAGCTTAATCACCGAAAATTCCATGCAAAGACTCAAGCGGAGGCAGGATTTTGTTGCCACCGCTAAATCTTTGTCGCAAGCCATGCCCACTTTGATCATGCAAGCGCGGCCCCGTGGTGACGCAGATTCGCCGCGCATAGGGTTCACCTGCACAAAGAAATTGGGCAATGCCGTTGTCCGCAACCGCATTAAGCGCAGATTAAAAGAAGCTGTTCGTTTGGCGCTTCCAACCCAAGTTCAACTTGGGCTCGATTATGTGGTGATTGGACGAAGTGCTGCGGAAACCCGCCCCTTTCAATTATTACAATCAGACCTTATCTCTGCCCTGCAGCGGCTACATGCTAAAGCAGCGATCATTTCACAAAAGAGTACATCATGAACAAGCAACCTCCCATCGACATCAAAAACGTCCTCATGGCAGTCGTGCTCTCAATGATCATTATTTTCGGCTGGCAGTATTACGTGACTGCTCCGCAAGCTGTACTCGCTCAAAAGCAAGCCGAAGTTATTGCCGCAGCGCCCGTTCCTGCTGATGCGCCTGCGGCGCTCCAAGACCGCGCGACATTGATCGCCACTTCACCGCGGGTGAAAATCGCGACCGATCAATTCGCAGGCTCGATCAATCTGACGGGTGCCAGACTTGATGATTTGTCATTGCAAAAATATAATGAAACAGCATCGCCAGCCAGCCCTCCAATCACATTGCTTTCGCCATCGGGTGCCGCAAATGCCTATTATGTTGAGCAAAGCCTCAACGTTGCAAATGGCGACACAACACTGGTGCCGAATAGCAAAACAGTTTGGACTGCACCTCAAGGTGCAGCACTCACATTGGAAACTCCGGTCACCTTAACATGGGACAATGGCCAAGGTTTAACTTTTGAACGCACTTATTCCATCAGCGACAATTATTTGTTCACAGTGAAACAATCCGTCATCAACAAAAGCCCCAACCCCGTTAAGTTGCTTCCATTTGCACGCGTGCAGCGCCAAGATACGCCTGTCATTGCTGGGTATTGGGTGTTCTTTGAAGGTCTACTTGGCGTTCACAATGGCACACTTACCGAAAACAAATATGCGGCTTTGAAAAAGGACCCAGAAAATCCTGTGACGGTTTCGGGCACGGGCGGCTGGCTTGGCTTTACTGACAAGTATTGGGCCACGATGCTGATTCCCGATAAAGCTGCAAAGGTCACCAGCAGCTATAAGTTTGTGTCCATCCCTGGCCGCGATGCTTATCAAGCTGATTATCAGGCTGATGAACCATTGGTTGTCGCCGCTGGCACATCGGGATCCTACGAAGACCACGTGTTCGCCGGTGTTAAGATTGTTGATCAGATCAATGCCATCAATACAAAATATGGCTTTGAAAAATTTGACTTGATGATTGACTGGGGCTGGTTCAGCCCGATTACAAAATTCATGTTTTATCTTCTCGAGTTTGTAAAAGGCATCGTTGGCAATTTTGGCATCGCCATTTTGCTGGTAACTGTCTTAGTGAAACTCGCCGTGTTTCCAATCGCCAATAAATCTTACGCGTCGATGAGCAAGATGAAAAAGCTCAAGCCTGAAATGGATGCGATCAAAGAAAAATTTGGCGATGACAAAACCAAGATCCAACAAGAAACCATGGAGCTTTACAAACGTGAGAAAGTAAACCCGCTGGCGGGCTGTTTGCCGATGGTCATTCAAATTCCAATTTTCTTCTCGCTCTACAAAGTGATTCTGACCACCATTGAATTGCGACATGCGCCGTTTTATGGCTGGATTCACGATCTTTCTGCACCAGACCCAACATCTCTCTTTAATCTCTTTGGCCTCATTCCTTGGCATCCTTGGCCATCCTTGATGATTGGCGTGTGGCCAATTCTGATGGGTATTACCATGTGGGTACAAATGCGCTTGAACCCGGCGCCAAATGATCCTGTGCAAGCTGCCATGTTCAACTGGATGCCAGTCATGTTCACTTTCATGCTCGGCACATTCCCCGTAGGTCTTGTGATTTACTGGACCTGGAGCAACACGCTTTCAGTTATTCAGCAAAGTTACATTATGAAAAAGCATGGCACTGAACTCGATTTGTTTGGCAATATTCGCGAAAGCATTCCGTTTCTGAAAAAGAAGCCAGCCACTCCATGAGTGTGACTTTCGATGATGAAGAACTGCTGGCCGGCCGCCAACTTTTAAACGGCTCTGCCACGTTTCGCATGGGAGTAGCCAAACTTGATCAATTGCCACCCATGCGCGGTGTGGAAATTGCTTTTGCTGGACGTTCCAATGTTGGCAAATCCACGCTGCTCAACGCGTTAACTGGCGTGAACGGATTGGCTCGCACCTCAAACACACCGGGCCGCACCCGCGAACTTAATTTCTTTGATGTGGGCCCCAGCTGCACACTGGTGGATATGCCGGGCTATGGTTATGCTAAAGCCTCCAAAAAAGATGTGAAGCAATGGCAAGCAGTTTTGCGTGGCTATTTGCGCGGTCGTGTCGGCCTCACACGCGCTTTCGTTTTGATTGACGCCCGCCACGGCATTATGACACCCGATCTAGAAATGTTTGAAATGTTGGATGATGCCGCCGTCACCTATCAGGTGGTCATCACTAAATCTGATAAGATTAAACCATCCGAGCTTGAAAGCTTGATGGCAGAATCATTGACCATCATCAAAAAGCGCGCCGCAGCCTTTCCAACTATCCACATAACCTCAGCCGAAAAAGCTTATGGCATTGATGGATTAAGGGCTGAAGTGGCAAAACTGGTCAACGCTTAAAACCCTTTTCATCGCCACAAATTGTCTTATAAGGCAAAAATCCAATTGGGGATTTGCCACATGATCGAAACATCTGAAACCGCGCGTATTCTGTCTGAAGCTTTGCCGTTTTTGCAGCGTTATGATGACCAGATCATCGTGGTCAAATTTGGCGGTCATGCCATGGTAGATCCAAAGCTGTCACATCAATTTGCCCGTGACATGGTGATGTTGAAAGTGTGTGGTTTGAACCCTGTGGTGGTTCATGGCGGTGGACCGCAAATCAACAAAATGCTCGATAAGCTTGCCGTGAAACCAGAGTTTCGCGAAGGTCTGCGCGTGACCGATGATGAGACAATGGAAATTGTCGAAATGGTTTTGTCAGGTTCCATCAACAAATCAATTGTGAATTCCATTCAGCAGGCCGGTGGTCGCGCGGTGGGTGTGTCTGGCAAGGATGGTAGTCTGTTGATCGCCGAACGTTACACCAAACAAAAAACCAATCCCATTACTGGTGAAGTCACCACGATAGATTTTGGTCAGGTGGGCGAGCCAGCGCGCATTAACACAGAAATTTTGCATACGATTATGAAGAGCGATGCCATTCCGGTAATAGCTCCAATCGGTGTGGGTTGGGATGGCGGCACATACAATGTGAATGCCGACACCGCTGCGGGTGCAATAGCTGTGGCGCTCAACGCCAAGCGCCTGTTGCTGCTTACTGATGTGGCAGGCGTTCTAGATAAAAACAAACAGCTCATCAGCGAATTAAAAACTGGCGAAGTGCAGGGCCTGGTTGACGACGGCACCATCACGGCTGGAATGATTCCAAAGATCGAAAGTGCAGCCTCCGTTGTAACCAGCGGTGTTGAAGGCGTGATCATTTTGGATGGCCGCGTGCCGCATTCGGTGCTGCTTGAACTTTTAACGCCGCACGGTGTGGGCACACGCATTTCACGGGATGGCGTATGAGAGGCTTCACCCACATCAACACGTGGATTTTTGATTTAGACAACACGCTCTATCCAGCATCATGCAAGCTTTTTGACCAGATGCATGTGCGCATGTCTGATTTTATTCGCGATCGGTTTGCGGTGGATGAGGCTGAAGCCTTGCGTCGTCGCCGCGATTACTATTTGAAATATGGCACCACTTTACGCGGCCTTATGGTGGAACATGACATGGAGCCAGCTGCATTTTTAGATTACGTGCACGACATAGATTATAGTGCAGTGCCGTTGCTCGAAAATTTAAACCAAGCCCTTGCCAATTTGCCGGGGCGAAAACTTATTTTCACGAATGGCACCACTGGTCATGCCAACCGTGTTTTGAAAAGACTGGGTGTTACCGATCATTTTGAAGCGGTGTTTGATATTGTCGATTCAGATTATATTCCAAAGCCTGACCGCACCCCCTATGACAAGTTCCAGAACCTCCACGGCATTGATGGCTACCGCAGTGCATTTTTTGAAGATTTGCCAGAGAATCTAAAAGCGCCACATGATATGGGCATGACAACAGTTTTAATTACAGACGATAAAAAACACGATGCAAATTATGTGCATCACACGACTAGCAATCTCGCAGAATTTCTAAAAGGAGTGACCCCATGAAAAACGCCATGACCATTATTGAAGACGCATGGGAAAACCGCGACAAGGTGAGTTTGAAAACTAAAGGCAACACACGAAAAGCCGTTGAGTTTGCATTGAACGAACTGGATGCTGGCCGCTTGCGCGTTGCGTCCAAAGAAACTGGCGAATGGGTGACCCACCAATGGCTGAAGAAGGCCGTTCTTTTATCATTCCGATTGAATGATATGGAAGTGATCGGCGGTGGCTCCGGCAAATCAAAATGGTGGGATAAGGTGCCTTCAAAATTTGAAGGCTGGACCGCCAAGAAATTCCGCGATGCAGGTTTCCGCGCCGTGCCAAATTGCATCGTGCGCCATTCGGCCCACATTGCACCGGGTGCCATCCTGATGCCGTCATTCGTCAACCTCGGCGCTCATGTTGATAAAGGGACCATGGTTGATACGTGGGTCACTGTCGGTTCCTGCGCGCAAATCGGCAAGAACGTACATCTCTCTGGCGGCGTTGGCATTGGCGGCGTGTTGGAACCCATGCAAGCCGGGCCTACCATCATTGAAGATAATTGCTTCATCGGTGCCCGTTCTGAAGTTGTTGAAGGTGTGATCGTGGGTGAAGGCTCAGTGATCTCAATGGGCGTGTTCATCGGCCAATCCACCAAGATTATCGACCGTGCCACAGGCGAAGTGTTTATGGGTCATGTACCACCTTATTCTGTGGTTGTGTCCGGCTCACTTCCCCAAAAGCCTTTCGCCAATGGCCAGCCAAGCCCATCGCTTTATTGTGCAGTCATCGTGAAACGTGTGGATGAAAAGACCCGCAGCAAGACCAGCATCAATGAGTTGCTGAGAGACTGATTCTGCGCGATAATTCAGTTGGGGGTTAAAACTTCGGAGGACGCTATGGACTGGAAATACTTACTTACGAGTTTTGAAGGCCGCATAAGCCGGCAACCGTTTTGGCTGAGTTTATTGGCAATGATGATTGTCACTTGGATATTGCAATTCGCATTGTTTTCCATTTTTGGTGTAAACATGATGGCTGTTGATCCAAATGCAGCACCTGAGGCGGCCGCCGCAGCAGCGATGGAGTCGATGAGCAAGATGGCATTGCCACTTGGCATCCTGTGTCTGGTCGTTCTTTGGCCAGCTTTGGCGATATATACTAAGCGTTGGCACGACCGCGATAAATCTGGTTGGTGGAGTTTGATAATGTTTGTGCCAATCATAGGCAGCATTTGGTTTTTAGTTGAACTCGGCTTCTTGCGCGGCACGGATGGCCCAAATCGCTTTGGTCCAAACACACTCGCGGATTAAGTTTTAGCTCAGAATAGTTTGACCGTCCGTCCCCTGTGGTCGGGCGGTTTTTTATTGGCTATAGTGTGCATATGAAAAACGCTCCAAATGATCCCCTCGCTATTCTAAAAGACCTCATTCGCTGCCCATCGGTAACACCCCACGACCATGGTGCATTAAGTGTTGTCGAAAACCTGTTGCAAAGCGGAGGTTTCACGACGCACCGCTTAGTGTTCAAAGATCAAGACACACCAGAAATTGATAATCTTTTTGCGCGCATTGGAACATCAGGCCCGCATTTGTGTTTTGCAGGACACACAGATGTGGTGCCCGTGGGGGATGAAGCAGGCTGGACCTATCCGCCATTCGCAGCAGATATTCACCACGGAAAACTGTATGGCCGGGGTGCTACCGATATGAAGGGGTCCGTTGCAGCATTTGCAGCGGCGGCTTTGGATTATGTGCGTGAACACCCCAAATTTTCTGGAAGCATTTCTTTCCTGATAACGGGGGACGAAGAAGGCCCGGCCATCAACGGCACCGTCAAAGTTCTCGAATGGATGAAAAAATTTAATCACATTCCAGATCATTGCTTGGTCGGAGAACCGACTTGCGCTGAAGCATTAGGCGACACTATAAAAATTGGTAGGCGGGGATCGCTCGGTTTCATCGTAACTGTAGAAGGCAAGCAAGGCCATGTGGCCTATCCAGGTAAGGTCTCAAATCCGGTGGCAAAGCTCGCGCGCTTCGTCGACCGGATTTCTTCCACTGCAATCGATAATGGCAATGACCACTTCGATCCTTCTTCATTGCAAGTAACCACATTTGATGTGGGAAATACGGCAACAAACGTTGTGCCGGCAAAAGCCACGGCGAAATTTAACATCCGTTTTTCGACCGAGCATAATCATGATTCACTGCGTACATGGGTGGGCGAACACATCGAAGCTGTGAAAGCCGAACTCGGCGGTGTCTGGCATGTAACCACCAACGAAGGGTCCGAAGCCTTCACTACTGAACCGGGCGCATTTGTTGGCCTTGTGCAGGATGCAGTGCAGGAAGAAACTGGATTGCTGCCAAAACTTTCTACATCAGGTGGCACCTCCGATGCGCGCTTCATAAAAGATTATTGTCCAGTTTTGGAATTCGGGCCCACCAGTACCACCATCCACCAAGTGAATGAAAATATCAGTGTTGAGGAATTAAAAATTACCACGCAAATCTACACGCGCATTATCGAAGCCTATTTTTTAAAATCAACCTGATAGTTTTTTGCGAAAGCGGAAATGAGCGTCGGTCAACAAGATCGTGGTCAACCAAATCAGCGGCGTTTGCAATATCAAGTTCACGACTTGAAGCGGGGCCATGGTCTTCATGATACGCGCCATCATGTCTGGTGAAAGCGTTGGTTGGGTTTTAAGTTGCTCGGCAATTTCCGCAAAAAGTGGATATGAAAACATCGATCCAATTATAAAAATTGGGATCATGGCCACCACACTCCACAACACGAGGCGCAAAGGAATACCGTAACTTTCACCCTTGGCCAGTGGCCAGATGTCTGAAAAAAATCCGGGTATTTCGCCCAAAGCCACGCCGGGCAGGCCCACAAAAAATCGGTACATGAAAACGATGAGTCCAAACATCGCAACAATTCCGACAAACACCGCAAGAATTGAACCAGCGACTGCGAGCGCAGAATTGCCTAAAATTGTGGCCCCAAGGCCAACAATTAAGGCCAGCGCAAATGCGCCAGCAAAATAGACCAACAGTGTAAGAAGCATTATTCCCAGGCCGTATACCACCGTCATAAAAGTGGCGCCTAATTCGCCGGCCGTGAGGCCCAATAAACTTCCAACCCCATTTTTCCAAAATCGCACAATTCGAACAAACATCCAAACAAAAGCAAACACTGACAGCAGCCCCGCGGCATAAATCGGCATTAGAGCTGAAAACATTTGCGATACGGCAGCGGGGTCCATTTTATCGCCCTGCTGCGATTGCACCACGATGATTTGCATCATCGTACCCATGCCCTGTAATTGATATAAAGCCACGGCCAGAATGACGGCCAAAGGAAGCGCACTTATTTTTAACAGTGGCAACCAGTGCTCAACTATAAAAACCATAGCAGAACGGCTGACACCTGGTAAAACTTTGTCCATCTCAGTCTCCTTTATAAGTTACGCTCACAAGATATAAGCCTTCGGGTGGAGCAACCGGGCCACAGGCTGTGCGGGCGTGGGCATCTAATGCGCGTTTAACATCAATGGGTTTCCATCTGCCATCGCCCACTTTTTTCAAACTGCCCGTCATCGAGCGCACCTGCTGGTGCAAGAATGAGCGCGCCTCAACATGCACTTCAATCATATCATCATAACGTGACACATCAAATTTATCGATGGTCTTCATCGGGGATTTTGCTTGGCATTGCACATCGCGAAACGTCGAAAAATCATGGTGACCCACAAGATATTGCGCGGCCTCGTGCATGGCATCAGCATCAAGGCGCACTGGCACATGCCATACTTTGTTCATTTCAATTGAGGGTGGTGCGCGGCGGTTGAGAATGCGAAACATATAATGCCGATGTGTCGCCGAAAACCGCGCATGAAAATCCTCGCCCACTTCTTCAGCGTGGGTAACAGAAACCAAATGCGGCCGCACATTGCCGTTAATGGCATTGCAAAGTTCAAATCCTGTCCAAGCGCGTGGCAGATCAACATGCGCTACTTGTGCCAGCGCGTGAACGCCGGAATCAGTGCGCCCTGCGCAATAGAGGATGACCCGTTGCCCATGCAGTTTTTCCAGCGCAGCTTCAAGTGCACCTTGCACGGTGTTGCCTTTGCCATCGGCTTGAATCTGCCAGCCATAAAAGTTAGTGCCGTCATATTCAATGGTGAGGCGGTAACGCGGCATTAGGTGATCTCCGGATCGGGAAATCCGCGAAGGAACGTGGCGGCGTCCATAACGCCCTTGCCTTCGCGCTGGAGTTTTGAAAAATGAATTGCACCGTCTGCGCAACTGGCACCTGGCGCTTCATTGCTTATGCGGGCAGACAGAATTTTCACCCGCGCCCCATTCATTATGCACCATGCTCCCGGGAAAGGCGACAACCCATGAATGTGATTGCGCACGTCCACAGCTGATTTAGAAAAATCTATCCGCGTTTCAGCCTTCTCAATTTTCTTGGCATAGGTCACGCCGTCAGCAGGTTGAATTATTCCGTGTACAGATGGATTTTGCAATACGTCCACTATCAATTCTGCACCAAGAACTGCCAGTTCATCGTGAAGTATTGCAGCGGTTGTTTCTGCAGTGATTGGCAAACGGGAAATTTTCACCATGGGCCCCGTGTCCAGCCCCAATTCCATGCGCATGATCGTAACGCCCGTTTCGGCATCTCCCGCCATAATAGCGCGTTGAATGGGGGCAGCCCCCCGCCAGCGCGGCAACAGCGAAGCATGAACATTAAAGCAGCCATATTTGGGCGCATCCAGAACCGCTTGTGGCAACAACAATCCGTAAGCCACCACAACAGCGGCATCCGCTCTCACTTCGGTAAAGTGCTTCTGTTCATCTGCTGACTTCAATGACAGCGGAATGCGAACCTCTAGACCTTGCGCCAGCGCATAAGAATGCACAGCAGTGGGGGTGAGTGCGAGGCCACGGCCTTTGGCGCGGGGCGGCTGCGAATAAACGCATGCAATCTCATGGCCCGCAGCAAGCAGCGCCTTCAGGGTTTCCACTGCAAAATCCGGAGTGCCCATAAAAATCAGGCGCATTAAAGTTTTCCCAGCTTGTCAGCCTTCTGGAATTTTTTAATCACGCGGTCGCGCTTCAGACGCGAAATATAATCTATAAACAAAACACCGTTCAGGTGGTCAATTTCATGTTGCAAACACGTGGCAAGCAATCCGCTGGCTTTAATTTCGGCAGCTTCACCATGCCGATCGAGATACCGCACTTTCACTTCCTTTGGTCGCTGCACCATTTCATAAAAATCAGGAATAGACAGGCAACCTTCCTCATAGTCACTTTCTTCGGGGGAGGTCCACACCACTTCAGGATTGGCCATAAACAGTGGCTTTGGCTCTTCCGTGGCTTTGGCCAGATCAATCACCACCATGCGCTGCGCCACACCTATTTGAATGGCAGCAAGGCCAATCCCAGGCGCATCATACATGGTTTCCAGCATGTCATCAAAAACCGCGCGTGCGTGGTCATCAACCATTTTCAAAGGTTTGGACACTTGCCGCAGGGTTTTTTCATCAGGCAAATATATAATCGGTCGAACGCTCATAGCCCTCAAATAGGTGAGGCGGCCAAAAGCGTCAATCACCCTTGCCAATTCTCTTAAAACCCACCATATAGCCCTCGAGAGGTTGGCAGCGGACGTATCGCTCGCCAACTGGGTCAGGACCGGAAGGGAGCAGCCCTAACGAGACCTTTATGGGTTGCTCGTCCAGCCTCTCACCTTTAACGTGCTGTGACATGACAGATTCCCAAACCCCAGCTTACCGCGTATTGGCGCGCAAATATCGCCCGCAGAACTTTGCTGATTTAATTGGCCAAGAAGCGATGGTTCGCACCTTGACCAATGCCTTTGCCACGGGCCGCATTGCCCAAGGCTATATGCTGACCGGCGTTCGGGGTATCGGCAAAACCACCACGGCGCGGTTGATTGCAAGGGCGCTGAATTACCCGGCCGGACCATCCATGGATATGCCGGAAATGACCGCCCAATGCGAAGCCATTTTGGAATCGCGGCACATTGATGTGATTGAAATGGACGCGGCCTCAAACACTGGCGTTGACAATATGCGAGAGATTATTGACTCGGTGCGGTACGCGCCTGTGCAAGCTCGCTATAAAGTTTACATCATCGACGAAGTTCATATGTTGTCGAAAAGTGCATTCAATGCGCTGTTGAAAACGCTGGAAGAACCACCGCCGCATGTAAAATTTATTTTTGCTACCACTGAAATCAGAAAAGTTCCGGTCACCATTTTATCGCGCTGCCAGCGCTTTGATTTGAAACGTTTGGATGCAAGTTTGCTGATGCAGCACTATGGCAAAATTGCCAGGCTTGAAAATGTCGAAGCCGAAGACGAAGGCTTGCGCATGATTGCGCGGGCCGCCGAAGGTTCGGTGCGCGATGGCTTGTCTTTGCTCGACCAAGCCATTGCTTATGGTGCTGGCCATGTGAAATCTGCTGATGTGATGAGCATGTTAGGTCTGATTGATCGTGGTCAAGTGATTACACTCTTTGATGCTGTGATGGCGGGTGATGCCCCGCGGATGCTGGGTGAAATGGCCCGGCAATATGAAGCCGGTGGCGACCCTGAAACCATACTCACTGATGTGGCCGATTTTGTGCATTGGGTGACACGGTTGAAATTGGTGCCGGAGTCAGCTCTTCAAGATTCAACCCGCACTGAAGAAGAAAAAACCAAAGGTGCCGATTATGCCAAGCGCTTGGGTATGGTGCATCTCACGCGGGCGTGGCAAATGTTGTTAAAGGGCCTGAGTGAAACAGCACTTTCCAACCAGCCCTTAAAAGCTGCCGAGATGGTTTTGATCAGGCTGGCCCATGCTGCAAATCTGCCGTCCGGCGAAGACTTGCTGAAGGCCGTGCAAGACAAACCGCGCAGCACGGCACCCATCCCCTTGTCACCGCAGCGTACCGCGCCACAGGCTGAAGTGCGCAGTATGACGCAAGCAGTGCCTGTGCAGGCCATCACCGAGAATGCCGCGCCGCCGCGAGCATTTAAAAATTTTGCTGATATTATTGGCCTTGCCCAAGAGCGCCGCGACGTAAAATTCAAAACCGATTTAGAATCTTTCGTGCGCCCCATTTCAGTCAGTGAAGGTAAGATCGAAATCGCTTTGGTCGATGGCGCAAATCCGCAAATTGCCAATGAAATGTCGCGGAAATTAGAAGCTTGGACAGGCAGGCGCTGGATGGTGATGGTGGCCAAATCTGGCGGTGCTGCGCCAGCCGCGCAAATTAAAAAAGATGCCAAAGACACTGCCTTCAGAAATGCGCGCGAGCATCCCGATGTGCAAATTATTCTGAAGCGTTTTCCCGGCGCCGAAATTCTAAACGTCACCACGACCGAAACCCCAGTTATAACGGACATGCCCGATGAAGAATCTAACTGACCTCATGAAACAAGCCGGCCAAATGCAGGCCCGCATGGCCGACATGCAAAAGAAGCTGGAAGGCCTCACCGTTCAAGGTCAATCAGGCGGCGGCTTAGTGAAAGTGACGATGACTGGAAAATCTGTGGTCACAGCCATCGAAATTGACCCTTCGCTTTTGAAGCCCGACGAAAAAGAAATCGTTGAAGACTTGCTCATCGCTGCTTTGGCAGATTCTAAAAGCAAAGCCGAAGGGCTGATGGCCGAAGAAATGAAAGTGGTCACAGGTGGAATGCCCATGCCTCCGGGTTTCAGCTTTTAAACAATGAAACGCCAAGCCGGCCCAGAAATTGAACGCCTGATTCAACTCCTCGCAAAATTGCCAGGTCTTGGGCCGCGCTCTGCCAGACGTGCTGTTTTGCATCTTGTGAAAAACCGCGACAAACTTCTGGCCCCCTTGGCGCAGGCCTTGGGCGATGCCCATGAAAAAGTGAAAGCCTGCTCCGAATGCGGCAACGTGGATACGCTTGACCCTTGCACCATTTGCTCCGACCACCGCCGAGACCGCAGCATTGTGTGTGTTGTCGAAGAGGTGGGCGACTTGTGGGCGCTGGAACGGGCAGGGGCGTGGAGCGGCCTGTATCATGTTCTAGGCGGAACATTATCGGCCCTAGGCGGGGTTCGCCCCGAAGATCTCGATATTCAACAATTGGTCGAACGCTGCACGCAAGGCAAAGTCAAAGAGGTCGTACTCGCCACCAACGCCACCGTCGAAGGCCAAACCACTGCGCATTATATTACCGAGCGTCTGAAAAATTTAGGTGTCGCCACATCACGATTGGCGCATGGCGTTCCCGTGGGCGGCGAATTAGATTATTTGGACGAAGGCACACTGACGCAGGCGATTAGGCAACGCAGGCCGTTTTAATCTCCTTTATTTCTCAGTCCTGCCAACCAGATCAATTCAGTTTTAATTTGTGAAATAACGAGATCGACGATTCGTGCGCCCACTTTTGCTCTATCACTGTTGAGAGTTTGAATAAATTTGAGACTTTCAATTTCCTTGATGAGTTCAGCTTCAAGAAATTCTTTCCGGGCATCTAAAACTATTCCAAATTCTATATCTCTAAGGTGAATAGAAAGTCCGAGCCACGTCGTGAAGGGTTGCGCTATGCGGCTTTGCGCCCACTCTGGGCTAGCCAAGCCTTTGGCTAGTTCTTTTCGCCCGATCGCAGTTGGCGCAAAAACCGTTCGATCCCGATCGCTTGAATTTGAACGTTGTGGTTGGATAAGTCTGAGTTCCGCTAGTTTCTGAATAGCATAGTAAACCTGTGCCTTGGAAACCGAGGCCCAATCCGCAACCTCTTGTCGCTCATATTCTCCGACTAACTCATAACCGTGCATCGCGCGTTCTGCGAGCAAACTTAGAACCACAAAATCTGCTGTGGTGAGAGAGCCAACTTTACGACCCCTGCTACCCTTTCGCGCAGTTCCATTTGAATTCTTCATTGAAGTTGCCTGTTAGTCTTAATCAGACTATAATCAGTCTGATTAAGACTAACAAGCATTATAAGCATTGTCATCTATGCTATACGGGAGAAAATTTTGAGCAAATTTAATAAACCCAATTATGGTATTGACGCCCCTGGCCTGTGTCGAATTTTCTTTACAGGCGGGTTGATTGCTTTGCTGCTTTTTGGAACGGTGATAATCTGGCTGCCGCAATCTTCAATTTTGTTTTTAGTGATCAAAGTTATATTGGCCGCGATCTCGGTTTACCTTTTAGGCATGGGCTGTTTGATGGTTTACGACAGCAAAGTGACTAAAATTGCAACGAGCGACCAACTGCTCGATATTCATGATTGGCGTGGCGATGAGTTAGTTCTTGATGTGGGCTGTGGACGAGGCCTTATGGCGGTGGGTGCTGCACAACGACTTACAACAGGCAAGGCAATTGGGGTCGACATCTGGCAAAGCGAAGATCAATCTTCAAATACGCCAGAAGGTGCAATGGAAAATGCACGTCTTGCAAATGTCGGTGATCGCGTCGAAATCAAAACCGCAGATATGCGCAATTTGCCATTTCCAGATTCCTCATTCGACGTGGTGCTTTCGGCATGGGCCGTGCACAATCTTGGGCAAAAGTTAGACCGCGAGCTTGCCTTGAAAGAAATGATGCGTGTGCTGAAAAAACGCGGTTTTCTAATTCTGTCCGATATTGAGCATCGTGACGCTTATGCAAAGCATCTCAAAAACTTAGATTTGGTGGATGTTAGAATGATATTTCCTCCAACACGCGACAAGTTTTTGAATATCGTAAGTTTCGGATCTTACCGACCATCAGCAATCACAGGCCGCAAGGCATTCTGAATTCTTCGAATTACTTTTACTCGCGTTCTAAATAATAAACCTCAACCTTGCCAGAAATCTTTGCCGTCATTGGATTGCCGTAGCGGTCTTTACTTTTTCCGCCGATGGGCAGGCGCACCCAGCCTTCTGAAATGCAATATTCTTCGGCATTGGTTTTTTCCACACCATTGAAACGAATGCCAATTTGGTGTTGTAGCACGGCTGCATTAAAGTGCGGGCTTTTGGGGTCAGTGCTCAGGTGGTCTGGCAAGGCGGGTTTTGGTTCAGTCATGTTCGCGAATCCTCGTTTAGTTTTCTGCTTGCGTCTAACTCAACTTATTCATCTTGTCGCCCCATTCCAGAACAGCCTGTTAACACTTCTTAAACCTTAAGTGCAGGCGCAGCCGCCAGTTGCCCCGGCTTGGACCCGCACTTGCTCCGTCTCTTTGCACAAACACAATTTGTGTCGAATTGAGACAGGAGACCAGACTATGAACATTTTGAAGCGGTACTTGAAGGCAGATACTGGCACAATCGCCGTTACTTTTGCTTTGTCGCTGGTTCCCCTTCTGGTCGCAGCTGGCGTTGGCATAGATATGGCCCGCATGACATCAGTGCACACGCAGATGCAAATCGCTCTGGATGCCGGCGCCATGGCTGGCGCCGCCGCTAAAGGCAAAAGTAATGCAGCACGCATTAAGATTGCCGAAGATGCTTTTGCAGCCAATTCTGACACAAGTTTACTGTCTACACTCAGCAGCACTGTGTCGTTCAAAATTGAAGGCGGTCAAGTCAAAGGCCGCGTTGACGCTTCCATGCCAACAACACTGCTGGCCGCAGCAGGCTATACTGCGCTGGACGTTGGCACTTCAACTGAAGTCACCATACCAGAAAACAAGAAAGCCGAGATTGCTTTAGTGTTGGATTATTCTGGTTCAATGGGTGATGTAGCAGGCACCGAAGTAAAATATGTGGCCATGCGCAACGCCGCCAACAAATTGATCGACGACCTCACCAAAGACAATGCCGATAAAGTTAAGTTTGCGCTCGTGCCATTCTCGCATCAAGTTTACACCTCTTTGCCAAATGCCTACGTGCTTGGAAAACCTGCCACAGGCACATGGAAGGGCTGCACCCAAGATCGTCAATTTCCGTTTAATCTGACCGATGCAACACCAACCGGGTCTAACGATGCAAAATGGGGCCAACCAACAGCACCGGATCATGCTGGCTTTGCCTGCACAGGCTACAAAGATCGCCATCTCGATTTGAAGCCACTCAGCAATGATTTTGCAAGCATCAAAGGCCAGCTCAACGTGATGACACCCTATGCTTACACCCACGTGGCTTTGGGCGTTGAATTTGGCTATCAAGTTTTATCGCCTAACGCACCATTTTCTGAAGGTGTGAGCTATGCTGATAAGGGCACTAATAAATATATGGTAGTGCTAACCGACGGCGAACAAACTGAGCCAGCATTTGGCCCCGGCGGCATTCGCAATGTGGCCCAAGGGGATGCAAATCTTGAATCACTCTGCGCCAATGCCAAAGCGTCCGGCATCAACATTATTACCATCGCTTATGATTTAGATGACTCAGCCCAACGCAATCGTTTGAAAACCTGTGCCTCAAATGCCGACGAAAATTTCTATGTGGCTTCAAATGCTGCTGAAGTTGCCAAAGCTTTTGACGCCATTACTAACGCAATCACCGCAACGGCATTCTTGAGCAAGTAGCAAATTAGCTGGCTTCGGCCAGCTGTTCTGCTTCTTCAAGGTTTACGGAAACCAGTTGCGAAACACCGCGTTCCATCATCGTCACACCAAACAACCTGTGCATCCGCGCCATGGTCATCGGATGGTGGGTGATGATCAGGAAACGCGTTTCAGTGCGTTCCAACATACCGTCGAGCAAATTACAGAAACGCTCCACATTGTGATCATCCAGCGGCGCATCAACTTCGTCGAGCACACAGATCGGCGATGGGTTGGTCAGGAACACCGCGAAAATCAAAGACAGTGCCGTGAGTGTTTGTTCACCACCAGAGAGCAATGAAAGCGTTGTCGGCTTTTTGCCGGGCGGATGACATAAAAGCTCTAGGCCAGCTTCCAGCGGATCATCAGACTCAATCAATTGCAATTCAGC